>JBCCBR010000251.1:0-5723 GCA_039033935.1 Verrucomicrobiota bacterium | reverse complement strand
TTTGGGCGGCCGCTTCAGCGGCTTCTTTTTCGGCGCGGGCTCGCTCGGGGTATTGATAGGTTCAGGGCGAGTAGAGGAAGTTCTAAGTTCTGAGTTCTAAGGTATACGTGGCGACCGCTCTCCGTGAATCGACCGGAGCTACTGGACAGGTCGACCGCGAAAAAGCTCGCGTTGAGGCGCGAAGGCGCAAGGGTTTGGGATGTAATAGTCGCCTTGGTTCTGCTCTGCTACCGACACCACCTCTGCTAGTTCCAGTCCGGATTGCTGAGTGGCATCCCGATGTCGTCAAATATATCTCGGAGAGCGGCCAAATTCCAGTTACTGGCAAACCCTGGTGGATCACCAGAATAGTTTGAGCAAAGAAAGCAAATATTGATGTGGCCAATGATTTCACCAGTTTCTCCGTAGAAGATAAATGCGTGATGTGGATAGAAGCAGGCCGCTACAGGATGGTCCGGGTGTTCACCGGTGACCGCGGCTTCTAGCGCTGTAATCTGTGCATCAGTGAGAACAACTCCATCTTTGGGGAGCCGTGTGGGATTTAAATTCCCATCTTGATCGAGAATCCTATCAAACGCATCTTCATCCTCCCAATTCAGCCTGAACGCCCTCACTTCAGAAAAGTTGGTGAAGTGCCATTCCCCCGGTTTTGATCCTGAGTCTTTGATACATGAAGTGGTCATAACCGCGATGAGACCTGCTAGGGCAAAAACTAACGGATTCATTTTTCGAAAAGAGTCACTTTCAGCCTAACCAATATTACACAACCGAAATCCGGGCACCGAGATCAGTGGGCTCGAGTTCGACCTCGACGTAGTTGCGAGCGAGTTGCGCAATTTCCTGGGCTTCTTCTTCGGGAAACTCCTGGCCGTCGAGACCTTCGACCAAGGCTCTGGCTCCGGCGAAGTCGCCCGCCGCGTCGAGAGCGACGAGCTTCGCGCAGACGTCGGAGGAGAACTCTTCATGGCGGCGAGTTGAGCTGGATGTAGCGAGGCGGGGTCGATCGATAGGGGCATCTTTTACCATCCTGGAGCGCGGAGCTGGCGTGGCTCGCATCGTCCTCATGATCCATTTCCACCCAAAGAACAGAAGCATCCCGGCGAGCGGAAGCTTGATCCAAAGGACCGGGAATCGCAGCAGGAAGATCAGTGACAGAAAGATCGCTACCAGCTTCAGCAGGACGACTGCGATGTCATTGAGGTTTAACACCTCATCCCGGTCAGATCCTGACTTCCGTGGCTTTTGCTGGAAACTGCGGTTGCTCATCACCGATCAAAGTAGCCTGAATCGGAAACCGGGAGAAATCAGTTTTTGAAAAATCCACCCGTGATCTGCGCTGTCGGATCAAGTCGAGAATTCAGCCGCGAAAGACGGTATTCAGTGAGCCGGGAACACTGGGTGAAAATTCGCAAGGGCTGCGCTCAGCAGGTTTCTCTCTCCTTTACCGGGTCACCAAAGAAAATGCCTCAATGGTGGGAAACCAATGAGGCAAAAACTTACGCTGCGGCAGACAACGCTACTGGCGCAGCCGCTTTGGGCAATTCGGTCTCAGTGCAATCGAAGGCTACCTCAGGAGTCCCGACTGAGAAGCTTTTCACGCTCTAATTTCAAGCCGAGCTTTCGGTAGAGAGTGGCGATGCTGACGTTCAGCATGCTGGCGGCTTTTTCGCGAGATCCTTCGTTGAACTTCAGAGTCTCCCTGACGAACAGCTTCTCCTGCTTCTCGATGTATTCCTTTAGACTGAGGCCGATCGGGAGGTGGTGGGTGGTCTTTTCGTCCTCGTCGGTGATTTCGACCTTCTGAGTGACTTTGGCAGGCAGATCGATCGGTCGGATTCTGCCACCTTCGGCAAAGGCGCAGGCTCGCTCGATCGCATTCAGGAGTTCACCGACATTTCCAGGCCAGGGATAGCTCTCGAGCAGGCGCTGGGCATACTTGTCGATTTCGAGTTCGTCCTGACCCGTCCGGCTCGCATACTGCCCGACAAAATGCTGGCTCAGTGGGATGATATCTTCACTGCGGGAGCGGAGCGGTGGCATCTCGATCGGGATGACAGAAATCTTGTAGTAGAGATCTTCGCGAAACTCACCTTTAGCCATCGCTTCCTGAAGTGGCTTCGCCGCTGAGCAGATGATGCGGCAATCCATCGAGGTGGGGAGCTGCCCGCTCATGCGCCGTGCGTCAACTTCTTCAAGGTAGCGCTCCAGCTTGGACTGAAGCCTCAACGGAAGCACCTGGATTTCTTCGATGAAGACGGTTCCGCCGCTCGATTTCGAGAAGATCGTCTCGGCAGTAGAGGCCGGGGCGTTCGTCCCGAAAAGTTCCGCCTCCAGCAAGTCTTCGGGAAGGGCAGAACACTGCAGGACAGAGAAAGGTGCCGAGTCTCGAGCACTGGCCTGGTGAATGCTGCGGGCCACCATCTGCTTGCCAGAACCAAACTCGCCTTCCAGCAGCACCGGGAGATCGTTCTTGGCAACTTTCTCGACGGTCGTGAGGATGGCTTTGATCTTTTCACTTTCACCGATGAGACCGCGCGAGGGAAGCAGTAGCTCGGGAGCTTCATCTTTGGCATCCTCTGCCGCACCTGGGGCGGGCTCCATCAGAGCGAGCTCGACTGCCTTCTGGAGGTCGGATGGCTCGAAAGGCTTCGTCATGTAATCGAAAGCTCCCAGTCGCATCGCCTCGACAGCCGACTCGACGGTTCCGAAACCGGTCACCATGATCACCCGGGTCGTCTTGGCGTGCTCGCGACCGTAGCGAACAACCTCGAGGCCATTCGAATCGGGGAGATTGATGTCGACGATCATGAGATCGAAGGTGTCTCGTTTTAATTCGTCGAGCGCTTCCTGCGCCGAAAGCGCGGTCACGACGGTGTGATCTTTCTGACGGCAGGTCGCGGCGAGGAGGTTGACGACTGCGACTTCGTCATCAATTACAAGAATATGGGCCATGGTTCTAGAGCGGTTTGGGACTGGAATAGCAAATATTATTAAGGTTTCTTAAATATTTGCAAGCAATAATCTCAAATTTGACAATCGCTCTGATCGATCCTGCTTTTCTCAGGAACGCGATTCACCCGCGCAACAGGGGTGCCAGTGTCCGGCCAACTTGAAATCCTGGCAGCCGTTGCCATGGCGCGTCGACCGGTCCAGCCCAGATGATCTCACCGCGCTCGGCTCCTCAGTCGCCCTCGGCGTCGGCTAGCACATCGAGCGTGAATCCCCCCACATGAGCCCCTTCGTGGGTCGGGTAGATCCAGTCGTTTAATCGATCGATCTCGATCCTGACACTCGATCCTCGGTGGATCTCCATCAGCTCGTGCGGATCGTTCATCAGGGTGCCTCGAATCTCTGAGCCGATCACATCGGTCACCGCGACCCACATGTATTCGCAGTTGCCAGCCTCGCGGAACTCGGCCTTGATCAGATACTGGTCGGAGAGCGGCTCGCTCCTCGTTTCAAAGGCCTCGACAAATTCGGGCCAGCGTCGTGTCGCCTCGGCGACGGCCGCCTCCATTCGTGGGTCGTTGTCTGAGATTTCAATGATCGGCTCAAAGGTCGGCTCATCAAACAGGGAGAGAGGATCGGGACCAGCGAGCGCTTCGATCAACGAAGGGTCGAACTCATTGCATCGCTGCAGCCCTGGGCTGTAAATCGCGAGGCAGTCCGGGCCCGCCATCGAGGCGAGCAGTTTACCAATGATCCGGTAGGCCTCTGCGCTTTGGATCTCGGTCTGGACTTCGTCCATCAGGTCGACTGCGATCCAGGCGCGGTGGCATTCGACGGCACGACGGAGGCGCTTGTCGCGAATCGACTCTCGGGCAAAGCCGCCCGGATCGGTGACATAGGCTTTACCAGAGATCAGCACTGAAAAGAGCCCCTCGGGGAGTTGCACGATAAACTGATCGATCGTCTCGCTCTCCTGACTTTCAGACTCCTCCTCCGAGGTGATCACCGGGTGACGCGCTACAAAGGGTGTCGTGCCGGGTTCGTCGCTCACCTCCGTACCGATCGCATGGGAAACGCACTCACGAATTGATTCGTCGGAAACGGTGCGAGCTTCTTCCAGGAAAAAGACCAGCGAGACAAGCGGCGCGGCACTCTCGCGCTCTGGCGTGACCTGATCGTGGGCAGTGACGGGACGGTCGAGCATGGTCACCAGCCAGCGAACAAAGCCAATCCCAAACCAGAGCGAGGCGATACCGAGAGCCACCAGCCCAACCCAGCTCAGCCCGGCAGCGACGAGCCGCCAAATTAGAAGCGCAAGCAGCCCGGTAGCCAAAAAAGGGAAATGCTTCAGCCGGTTCCACATAGTAGGTCGAAACAGAGTCGGGGGGTGCCATGTGGGAGAACCACGATTGACCGCTAACTGTCGCAGTGGTAGCAATTCCTTGCAACCATTCTTCGGGATTGGGGTTCCACCGACTATACCATGATTCGCCCTGCCACGCTCATCGTCACAGCGGTATTCTCACTGTCGATCTTCTCGACCGAGGCCGACCCGGTCGATCAGGCAGAGGGAGAGAGATCTTCTCCCCAAAACTTCGAGCAGCTGCCCGAGGCTCAGCGGGAGGAATTGCGCGAGGCGATCAGGCAGGCTTGGTCTGATCCCGCCGTGGTGAGTGCTCGCGAGGACATCCGGGAATCGACCGAGGCTTATCAGAAGGCTTTGCGTGAAGCAATCGACCGCACCAATCCCGAACTCAGCGAAGTGCTTTCAAAAATGCAGCATCTCAGCGATGGCAGCGTCAGGGATCGGCTTGGCAGTCGACCAGGGCCGAAAGGAGGCGAACGTCGTCCTCCCGAGCAGATGATTCTGCCCCCGGGGACTTTCGAGAAGCTGAGCGAAGAACAGCGCGAAGCGCTGAAGCGATCCTTTGATTCGATCCGGGAGACCGATGAGTTTAAAGCAGCGACAGACCGTCTCGAAAAAATCCGCGAGCAGGATGAAGCGATCCGCGCCAAGAGAATCGAAGGTCATCGCGCGATGCGAAAAATGATGCTCGAAGCTCTCGCCGACGAGGATCCCAAACTCGCTGAGCGCCTTTCGCGACTCGGCTGGGATGGGCCATCGCGCGGTCCGGGAGGGCAGAAAGGCGATTCGAGCTTCCGTTCCGGAAAGGGCGGTAAAGAGAAAGAGGGCAAAGGTCAGGAGAGGGCTCCGGAGTCGAGAGGAGAGTAATTGCTCAGGATGAGTCTCTCTTGAAACGGACTGCCTTTCTTTCCTCCGTATCTTTTGCCATTTGCCTCGTCCTCCTTCTTTTCGTTCTCTTTGGCATTCGTTGGTTTTTGCCTGAGGCCGGAAGAACCTTTGATCCTGAGGATACCAACGACTTTTCGGCGCTGGTGGATATCTGCGAATCGCTGTCACCGGCTATTCGTGCGCTTGAAGATCTCAGGGCAAACGGCAGGCAGATTCCTGGTCGGCTGAGCGAGGTCTCGACGATTTCGCCGAAATTGCTTGAGGAGTATCCAGAGCTCGCCGTGACATCCAGAGAAGGGTCTTACAAACTTTACTTTAAATTAGGCTGGGACCCATTCCTTGTTTATGAAGCCACCGAGCAGTGGTGGGTCTACGATCCGGGTGATGGAGGCGCTCGAACCAGGATTCTTCCCGTTTCGACCGAAATGTTGCGCTCTGATCCGACTCCGAGTGAAGCTCCGTGATACAACTCATTGGGCATTGAGGAGGTCTCGAAAAACCTAGCCCGCATTTCTCACCG
>JBCCBR010000250.1:0-5753 GCA_039033935.1 Verrucomicrobiota bacterium | reverse complement strand
GTGGCGAAGGGCGCTCGGCGTCCCAAGAGTCCTTTCGCTGGGAAACTCGATCTCTTCTTTGCGGCTGAGATCGAAGTGCACCTTTCGCGAAACGCGGATAAAGACCTCCACATTCTCAAAGACATTTTGATTCGCAGTCCGCGCCTGGGATTGCGGCGGAATTACCTTCAGACTCTTGCAGCCTCATATTTTGTGAAATGGATCGATCTGGTGAGCGAGCCGGATCACGCTTCGCCGGACCTCGCCGACCTGCTCGAGCGGGCACTCGACTTTCTTGATCGAGAAGATGCCGATCTGAGAGCGACGCTGCACTTTGAGAAACAACTCGCCGAGTGCCTCGGCATAGATGAGCCAGGAGTTTCGGCGCATGTCTCGCTTGGGAATGTGTTTCACCGGGTGCCGAGTCAAAGGGCAGATCTGATGGAGCGTTTTGGGTAGGGGAATAGGCGGACGAGAGGGCTGGCTTAGTATGCGGAGGTGTTCTGTAGTTGGGCGGTATCGCGGGTAGGAAAACCCGCGCTCCAACGGAGTGGCTGTGCGAAACGAATATGGAGCGCGGGTTCTCCTACCCGCGGGGCGGAACCCTTCTGATTCAGGCCCTACGGCGCGTCCCAAGGGCCCTACCGCCGCTCTACGGAAATCTTCGGCAGAGAGCCTTCCTCAATGCGAAATCGCACCGGCAGAAAAGCCTCGATAATTTTGATGTTGGTCCGGATGTGGCGCGAGACTTTCAGGGTCGTGAGCATGCCTCCACCTGCCAGTGCCATCGGGAGGAGCAGCTGATCGGCGAGGTGGGTCCCAACTCCGGCTCCGCTGCCAATGTAGTCGAGCGAAGCCTTGATCGCTTTCCCGGCGACGCGCTCGGACTTTACGCCATGCTCGCCGTGGGCGACGAAGCCATCTCGGTGATGAGCTGTCCCGACCTCTGCGTAGCAAACGATACCGCGACCTGGTCCCTCTGGATCGCGAGTCTCGATGGTTGTTTTTGCATCCGGCCAGCGTTTCGTCGCGGCTTTCACCATTCGCTCGGCGATGCCTTCGGGAATGTCTCGCTGGATCACGGTAAAATGATTGGAAAGGAGGTCTCCGCGATCGGTGAAATCAATCGGCTGGAGAGACGAAGGCTCCCTCGATATCTCACATTCGACTTTTCCGCCGCCTGCAGGGACGAATCCGGTCTCGTGGAGGGTCGAGCTGGCCCGTATCCCGAATCGGGTCAGTGCACTGAGATAGACAGACTGGAAAAAGTCCCAGCAGGGAGCGAGGGGATTGTGGGTCCCACCGCTGACGGTCACTCTGCTGCCGCCGTCGGTCGCAGCGAGTGCTGGGAGGAGTGTCTGCAGCAGCAGGATGGTGCTCCCGGCGGTGCCGATCTCGAAGTCGTATTCCCCCGACTGGATCGCTCCAGCCCGGAAGATCAGCTCACTGGAGCCTATCTCGGCCCCGGAGCTGGAGCCCCCCGAAATCGCCTCCGCCGCTCGGACACAGGTGAGGTGCTGGCGCATCAAGCCAGGCTTCGAGCGCTGCCCGCGGATGTTGACCATCCGAAATGGCTCGCCGGTGATCAGAGCAAGGGTCAGCGCAGAGCGCAGCATCTGCCCGCCACCGGCGGAGCCATCGAGCTGGATTGGTTTTGACATGTGTGGCTGAAATTAATCGTCGGCTTTATCCGAGTCTTTAATCACAAATCGGGCCTCAAGCTTCGCGGCCGTTTCGGCAAGACCGGCAGCTTCGACGGAATGCAGCACCTCGCCAAAGTCTTTGTAGGCATCGGGGGCTTCGTCGAGCGGGTAGCTGCGCCCGTTGTAGAGAATATCAGATGTGTCGAACTCCTCGTTCACCAATTGCTGATCGAGTTCGCGTTTCGCATGTCGACGGCCCATGCGTCGTCCTGCACCATGATTGACCGAAAAGGCGGTGCGCTCGGCGCCTCCTTTCGCAACCATGACGACGGATCCATCACGGGGATTCCCTGGCAGCAGGATAGGGTGTCCGGTTTCAGCGAAGGGCGTGTCTTTGAGGGAAAAATGCCCTCCCGGAACTGCCCGAGTCGCTCCCTTGCGGTGCACCCATGCCTTCGTGCCGTCGACGATCTCCTCACGCGCGATGTTGTGCGAGATAAAGTAGACAAGGTTTCCAGTTGTGCCGGGGAGCACTTCCTGAAAGGCTTCCAGCACAAGTGAGTTGATCAGCAGGTGATTCACGGTCGCGAAGTTTGACCCGAGCGCCATGTCATCGAGGTAGGCATCGGCCTGAGGTGTCCCCAGAGGCGCGTAGACGAGCTTTTTATCGCCAGCCGGAAAGGGCGTCGACCAAGTCTCGAAAAATTGCTCGAGGTCTTTGAACTGCGACTGAGCGAGGATGTTCCCAAACCCGCGCGATCCGCAGTGGCTCAGAAAGGAGACGTGTCCGTCTTTGAGTCCGAACGTGTCGGAGGTCGTTTTTGCGGAAGGTCGATCGAGCACGCGAGTGATCTCGCACTCGCCGAAGTGATTCCCACCTCCGTAGGACCCGAGCTGGGCTGCTTTGCTTCCAAAGTTGCGAACCCGGCCAGTCTCAAGAATCCAGTCGAGTCGGTTTCCCAGAGTGTCTTGTGAACCGTCGTGCCCAAGGTGAGCAGAGTCTTCACATCGAGCCGCCCATTCAGGCGGGATCCCAAGATCCGAGCAAACGCCGGACGAGGCGCCCTCGATCACGACCCGTTTTCCAAGATCGATATCAACCCGACGCGCTTTCTTGACACTGCGCTGTCCCTGGCCGGCGCCAGTCGGAGTGCGCTCGGTGATTGCATTGATGAGAGCTCGCCGAGTCGGCTTGTCAGCGATCGCGTCTTCCGGCACGTCCATTTGCAGGAGCGACATCGAGCACTTGATGTCGACCCCGACCGGGCCGGGGTAGATGTGGGTCGGAGACACCATCACGCAACCGATAGGAGCCCCGTAGCCGGCATGACCATCGGGATTGAGCACCGCATCAATCACCCCAGGCGCTGATCGCGAATTCACTATTTGCTGGAGGCAGGTCTGATCGAAGCCTTCTCGGATCGCCTGATTTGCGATCACCGTGATTGGCTTTCCTTTGGAGTTTTCATTGGGAATGAACCCAATCGCTTCATCGGTGGAGTGGATCTTATGCATCATCTTTTGGTTTCTTGGGTAGAGATGGTTTCGGTTTTCCGCTCCCTGTTCCGCACTGTCTGTGCCACCTAGCTCGATAAAGGACACAACTCATTGATTACCAATGATATGGAGATTAATTCTGATTTCAAATCAGCGCCATTAAGGAAAAAATACTATCTATTTATATAAGAAAATATAAATTCAGAGATGAATAAGGTCGCAATTGGATTATTGGGGACCAAACTCGATTCTGGGCAGAGTGCGGATCGTTGGGAAAAATGGCGGCCGACCGTTTCGCTCTTTCAGCATCAGGATCTCCTGATCGATCGGCTCGATTTGATTTCGGACGGAAGCAGTGGCCGGATACTGGAGCGGGTCTGTGAGGACATTTCGATGGTTTCTCCCGAGACCAGAATCGAGGTGCACTCTGTCGACTTCGGGGATCCCTGGGATCTTGCTCAGGTCTACGGGACTCTGCACGACTGGGCGAGGCAGCAGCCTTTCGACCCGGCTTCCGAAGAGTATCTGATCCACCTCACCACCGGCACGCATGTCGCACAGATCTCCCTGTTTTTGCTGAACGAAGCAGGCACTCTCCCAGGGCGACTGATCCAGACGGCTCCGCCAATCCCGAAGCAACGACACCGTGATGCCGCGGATCGAGTTGGCCGATACAGCTTTATCGATCTCGAGCTGAGCCGATACGACGAGTTGAAGACTCGCTTCGAGGAAGAGCGACTCGAGTCGACTGACTTCCTCAAAAGCGGCATTGCGACACGGAATGAGGGCTTTAATCGACTCATCGACCGGATCGAGCAAGTCGCCCTCCGCTCCCAAGCGCCAATCCTGCTGACAGGCCCGACCGGTGCGGGCAAAAGCCATCTGGCTCGGCGGATCTACGAGCTGCGCCAGCAGCGAACTGGGCTACGAGGCGATTTCGTCGAGGTCAACTGCGCCACACTGACGGGCGACACCGCTGCTTCGGCTCTGTTTGGACATCGGCGGGGTGCCTTCACCGGAGCCCAGCAGGACCGTCCCGGCCTGCTCCGGGCTGCGAATGGCGGGATGCTGTTTCTCGATGAAATCGGCGAGCTCGGCAAAGACGAACAGGCGATGCTCTTGCGCGCGATTGAGGAGAAGTCGTTCCTGCCGGTTGGGGCAGATGCGCCGGTCGAGAGCCAGTTCCAACTCATCGCGGGGACTAATCGCGATCTCAGTGAGGCAGTTGCTGAAGGTGCTTTCCGCGAAGATCTGCTCGCCCGGATTCAGCTCTGGACCTTCACCCTGCCATCACTGGCTGATCGCCGCGAAGACATCGCGCCGAACCTGGAGTTCGAGACGAGGCGCTTTTCGCGTGAGCAGGGGGGCGACGTGAGCTTCAATCGCGAAGCTCGTGAGGCATTCCTGCGATTCGCGGAAGACCCTGCTACTCCGTGGCGGGGAAACTTTCGCGATCTCAACGCCGCTGTCACGAGGATGTCGACCCTGGCGTCAAGAGGCCGAGTCGGTGTCGGAGAAGTCGAGGAAGAAATCGACCGCTTGAGGGCTGGGTGGTCGGGACGAGAGCCGCAAAATCCAGATAGAGAAGTGCTCACCTCGGTGTTGTCGCCAGAACAAGTCGAGGAGATCGATCCCTTCGATCAAGTTCAACTCGCCTACGCGATCAGCGTTTGTCGCGAGTCGAAGACCCTGTCCGCTGCCGGGAGAAAGCTCTACTCCGCGAGCCGAAAGCACCGCAAGATCACGAACGACGCCGACCGTCTCAAAAAATACCTCGCGAGGTGGGAGCTCGATTTTACGGGAGTAGGTGGGGGTTGAGGTCCGCTTGGTGCCTTGTCGAGAACAATCTGACCGCAAGTCGAAACACCAACTGCGACGACGAGACTTGTCAAAATCGGCAAGGAGCTGGTATCTTTGCTGCGTTTCAGAATTCGTCGCAACTAGAACGAACACAACGATCCATCATGCAAGTCCAGAATGTCAATCTTCCGATCACTGTCACCGGCCGCCATGTCTCCATCACTGAGGCGATGCGCGACCACGCTCAGAAAAAAGTCGAAGGATTGCATCTGGATTACCCGAAAATCATTGAAGCGAAGGTTTTGCTGAATGTCGAAAACGATCGCCATATTGCTGAGATCATCCTTTTCTGCGCGAATCACATTGTGATCGAGGCTGATACGACCACGTCGGACATGTATGCCTCGATTGATGAGACTGCCTCAAAAATTGCGCGGCGGATGCGCAAGCACAAGACGCGGATGCTGAAGTCGCATCGCCCGAAGAAACAGCGATCGATTCGCCATCTCCCCGAAGCAATCTTTCCAGCGGACATCCCCGAAGAGCCCGAGGCGGAGCACGAGCCCGTCCTGATTCATCAGGAGAAATATAAGGTGAAGCATCTCTTCAGCGATGAGGCGATCATGGACATGGAGATGAACGACCGCCCGTTCATCCTCTATCACGATGCGAAATCGGACACGCTCTCGATTATCTATCGGCGACAGGATGGCGATTACGCCATGATCGCCCCTGTCGAGGACGCCTGAAGGGGCGGGTCAGGCCTTGCGCCGAAGCTGCTATGTTTCCTCCGACACGCCCGGTTTCCCCCGCCACGACATGTGGATCAAACTC
>JBCCBR010000249.1:0-5783 GCA_039033935.1 Verrucomicrobiota bacterium | reverse complement strand
TAAGGCCACGTTTTTGCAAACGCGGCTACAGTCTAGATTTCGCAAGGCGGGGCTACCCCCGCCCAGTTCACCGCGCCATCGGCAGGCTCTTCTTTCAATGTCCTGTAGCGGCGCTTTCCCAAAGCGTGGCCTTCGTGGAGTGGCCGGACGCGCTGAATATGGCCCCGTTTTTGCAAATGCGGCTACAGGCTTGCTTATCCAAGAAGGGCCTTTTTTTGAAATCGGTCGAGGCGAATGCCGCGCCGCTTTTCTTTTCCTCCAGTAGGATCCTCTATCGTTGCAGGTCCCAACCTCGATCTTCTGCAATCTCAAGCCCTATGCCCACTGGGCGTCTCCCCTAGCTGCCTCAGCCCTTCCCGCAAATATTGTCCCCCAGAGACTGCGGTCATGATTCCTGCTAGAACGATGAGCGCGTTCAGGATTATTCCCCGCGATTCACTCCACACATCAAACAACACCCAGAGCACACAACCAAATTGCAGCACGGTCGCAATCTTGCTCGACACGACGACGCCCATCTTCGCGGTCCCATTTCGTTTTCGCAGGTAGGGAATCCCGATCACAAGCATGAGATCTCGACCCACGACGAGAACCGCGAACCAGATCGGCAGGCCGACGTGACCTTTTGTGAAAGCCAGCACCAACACGCTGAAGAGCAGCAGCAACTTGTCAGCAACCGGATCGAGTGATTGCCCGAGGGGAGTGATCTGATCAAAACGACGGGCGACCCAGCCATCGAGTCCGTCGGAGATGGCAGCGAGCAGGAAGCACCCGATCGCGAGCCAGCGCCAGATCGGCTCGGGAGCTCCGGTCTTTACCGTCTCGCTGTAGACCACGAGAAAGGCCACGAACGGGACAATCAAGACGATACGGCCGATGGTGATCTGGTTGGCGAGAGTCATGTGGCTCTCGAAAACCGTAGCACACCGCTCTCACTGGCCCAACTGCCCTTCCATACCGTTTGAAAAACGATCGAATTTTGATGTTTGGGAGTGGATTTGATGCCTTCTGTAGCCTCATTTGCAAAAATGGGGCAGGGGTTTGCCCCGGACGATCGCTGCACTGAGCCCCGCTTTAGCAAGCGCGGCTACTTCTGCATTGTGGCCACGTGTCGTGCGGTGAGATGAGTCATCAGGAAAGGTCGACTTTTTAGAATCTCAGACTAGTGTTTTGGGGAATCATTTGCGCGACCGCTTAGTCATGACCAACCCTGACATCGAGATGAGAACGACCCTGGAGGAAGCGCTCGCGGCACGTGAGCCGCGCTTTTTCCGGGCTAGCCGCGGCGAGGCTAAGGGTACGACGGGGGAGCATGATACAGCTCGCTTTGCCGAAAATCTGATGGTGTTGCAGGAATGCGCGGTCCTCCTCGGCGAGCAGATGGAGATGAATGCGGTTTCTTACGGAGTCTTTCAAGAAGGGGAAGAGACGGGTGGCTTCATCTTTGAGACCGACGCGAGTGGGCAGAGCCCGCATGCCTGGGGCGCGCTCGTCAATCGCCGGATGCCTTTCCGGGAGTGCCTTCAGCGAATTCACGATCAAGCTGGCGGATGAGATCACAGGTGCTCCAGGCGAATCTGAATTCGCTTCGCAAATCCGGTTCGGTCTTTGGACTGGTCATGGCGCGCGAGACGACTGTGATGTTCAGTGACGTGGCCTTTTCGGCAAAGGCCGTCACCGGTATCGTCCAGACCGTTGACGACATCATTTTCTACTACGCCAAAGAGCACCGCTCGCCCGATACCTTTGCTTTTGGCTACGACGGGGGGAACCTGCTCCTTGTCACCGATGAGTTTTTTCGACTGATTGTCTGGTATTCCGACGAGACGGGAATCGATCGGGTCACCCGATCAGCACGTTCATTTTTGAAGGACTACAAGGCGAGTCTAATCACGGATCAGTTGGAAAAAGGACTCAGCCTGGTCGAGGCGGAGCGAGTCGCCTTTTCGGAGGCTGAGCTACCTGATGTGCTCGACGGCGAAGACGCGCTCGCGAGACCGGTGACCGAGCGTATTTCGGCAAGAGCAAAAGGCCCGATCGACCCGACTTCGCCGATTGCACCCGTGCTACCGCCAGGAGCAAAGGCCTCGCAGAACAATTATCCGGTGCCACCGTCTCTGTGATCGTGCGGGGGAGCTCAGGGTGGTTACCTTTTGATCCAACAAAAAAGCTGCCAGAAATGGCAGCTTTTCATCTCTCGAAGTCGGGATGGCCGTCGAGGCCGACCAGATTATTCGTCCTCGGCAGGCTTCGGGTTGTTGAGTGTGAAGCGGAAACGATTGCGATTGCGCTTGGCGTTGGCGCGCGCTTTGCGCTTGGTGCGCTGGGCCGGAGTCTCGAAAGAGCGGAGGCGGCGGATCTCTTCCATGACGCCTTCACTTTCCATTTTGCCTTTGAGGCGTTTGAGAGCGCGTTCGATCGGCTCTCCTTTTTTGACTTCTACGTCCGGCATATCGCTTATCGAGATGGGTTGGTTTTGGTGGCTTCGAGATTGATCCGCAAAGATCGAGTGCTTTGCGAAGGGGCGGAATCTATGCGGAAAGCGCCTTGGGTCAAGTGGTTCCTGCGCTCCGTCTGCCCATTGGGAATCAGCATTTTAAAGCCCCAACATGGGCGCTGGAACCAGAAAAGCGTGCTGTTCGGCCAGTCCCCAGGCTCCGTGCCAGGAGAGGTATTGACTGAGCCAGACGACAAAGGCGTAGGCGGCGACGACCGGGATCACCGCGAGTCGAGCGGCCCAGCGGGAGACCCAGATTCGCGGCACCTCGCGCCCGCGCGCCCTTGAAATGGCCCAACCGACCAGCAGCCGTGCCGGAAAAATGAAAACGACGAAGAGTAAATTCGGGAGCCAGGCTACCTCCTGCGGGGTGAGCTCTACTTTGAGCAGGTAGAGCGGGATCGCAAAGAGGAGCGTCGCGAGCAGGGCGAGCCAGAAGGCGAGCGGCGCTCGATTGAAAAGCCGACGTGTGCCCTGCCAGTCGAAGAACGCCCCGAATCGATTTTCGACAGCAAATTGAGTTTGTAGAAACGGAATGTAGAGCACTGCGAGGGCGAGGAGGATACCGCCGCAGAGCGAAACAAAGAAAGCGGCTCCAGTGTTTTCGAGATGAGCCCCGGTGAGAAGCAGAAAGACTGGAAAGGCCAGCCAGATGAACGCCCCGGCGGCTCCGCGAAACCCGAGCGAGGCCAGTTGCCAAATCGGAATTCCTCGAAAAGTCGAGACGAAGCGCTTGCCGAGACCATCAAATTTCCGAGGCGAAGCTAGCCAATGGATGAATTTGACCGGAGCGGGCCAAAGGAAGTGGCGGAGACGTCCGCCGCGCCAGATTGCCCAAGCGAGGTGAAAGAGAGCTCCCACGATGAGGATCGCGAGGAGGACTTTGAGCTGAACGGCACGGGGCCCGCCCGGTTCGATGATCTCAGCATCGAGCCAGAAACTGTGAACGAGTCGAATGGGTAAAAAGAGCAGCCAGCCGACGAGCGCAATTTTCCCGAAAACCCCAAGGCGATAGATGCCGGGAAATCCATCGCGGATCCGCCCCGAAGTGGCCACCCGAGCCGAGGCCAGCAGCAAGTATCCGAGCGTCAGGAAATTGAGGACCGGAATCGCCGAGATCACAGCGAGCGCGAGGATGAGTGAGGCAAGCCCGAAGAGCCAGTCAGCAGCCCGAGAGATCGACGCGAGACTACGCCTGAGACGATTCGGTCGGGACCGCGAGGTCGGCGGAATTGCCGGAGGCCTGACTTCAGTGATCGGCTTCGGAAGTGGCGGTGGCTGTGAAGCGACAGGCATTCGGGAGAGGAGACGGGTCTGGAAGCAGGGTGGTTACAGCTAATCCACTAGGCGGACGAATGCGAGGTGGTTGAACTTGTGGGGACTCGAATAATCTACCTGCCCGATCAAGCACATCAAAACCGTCTCTTTTTTTGGAGACCGGTTTTTCGGCGTGCCATCGGGAGGAAAGGTGAGAGCAGGTCAGTTCTGGAGCGCGGGTTTTCGAACCCGCGGCGTTACCCCGTCCATCTAAGCAATGATGTCATGGAGGACGTGGCCGTGGACATCGGTCAGCCTCACATCTCTTCCGGCATACCGATAGGTGAAGTCCTCGTGGTCAATTCCAAGCTGATGAAGCACGGTGGCCCATAGGTCGTAAAAGGTGCATGGCTTTTCAGTGGCCTTATAACCATACTCGTCGGTCGCGCCGTAAACGGTCCCGCCTTTGATCCCACCTCCGGCCATCCAGGCACTGAAACCCTGAGGGTTGTGATCGCGTCCGTCACTGCCCTGACTGAACGGGGTTCGACCAAATTCACCGGTGAAAATGACGAGAGTCTCATCGAGCAGTCCTCGTTCTTTGAGATCCTTGAGCAAGGCCGCAATTGGTTGGTCGACCTGATGCGCCATGGCGCGGTGGCCATCCTCAAGCTTCCCGTGCTGATCCCAAGGGTTGGCAGCCCCGCCGGCACCAATCCCCTTGGTCAAACAGCTCAATTCGATGAAGCGGACACCTTGCTCAACGAGTCTGCGAGCCAGGAGCGCCTGGGTGGCGTAGGCGGCTTTTTCGGGGTCGGGATCATCGAGACCGTAGAGTTTCCGAGTGGCATTCGTCTCGGTGGAAATATCACAGATCTCGGGCACAGCTGACTGCATCCGGAAGGCTGTTTCGTAGTTGGCAATGGCAGCCTCGACTCGAGCGTTGTCTCCGATTGTTTCGACGAACTTCTGATCGAGCGCTCCGACGAGGTCGAGGCGCTGTCTCTGAATCGGAAAGGCCTCTCGAGGGCGAATGTTTGGCACTGGAGCGACCTGATCGGCTTTGAAGACCGAGGCCTGATGCTGGGCTGGTAAAAATCCGCTGCTGAAAAGCCCAATCCCGCCGTGGGGCACGGTCGCTTTGCCACTTTGGAGAACAACATAGCTCGGGAGATTCTCGTTGGCGGAACCGAGCCCGTAGCTGATCCATGCTCCGGCGCTGGGGTGACCAAGAAAGGGGAAACCGGTGTGGGCCATGAAGTTGCCCTGAGCATGTTCCGTGACCGAGGTGGTGAGCGATCGAATCACGGCGAGATCATCAGCGCAGGCACCGGTCTGAGCGAAGATTTCGCTGACTTCGAGACCGCTTTCACCGTACGGTTGGAATTCAAATGGCGACCCAAAGATCTGACCATTGTTGTTGAACTGTGTCCGCTCGACTTTGACGGGCATCGGCTCACCGTGCTGGGCGCGAAGTTTCGGCTTGGGGTCGAAGGAGTCGACATGGGAAACGCCCCCCGACATGTAGCAGAGGATCACGGAACGAGCGCGGGCTGGCGGAGCGGCTTTGGCGAACGTCCGATCTCGATGGAGGAGCGCAGTCAAGGCAACGCTCCCAAATCCAAGCGAACTGCGCTGGAGAAACTGACGACGAGAGGAGGCGACATTCATGCGGTCAGTGGAGGTAGATGAATTCTTTGAGGTTAAAGACGGAGTGAGCGATTTGTTCCCAGACTGACGATGGAGGCGGGACCACACCAAATCGCCCGAGCCTTTCAGTTTGTTGATCAGCGAGATCCAACAGCCGGTCGAGTTCCTCGATTTCTTCCAACGAGAGCGCCTTGCGGATTTCACTGTCACTGGGTCCGGAAACAAACCCAGCAGCCAGATTTTCGATTTCGGCCGGTGCGAGGGCATGGTCGTAGAAACGGGCCTCGCTCACACTCCCTTGAAACAGACGATTGCCATTTGCTGCCTTACCATGCCGCAGTCCAAATAACAGCTGGGCAGAGTCCTTCTGAAACGTTTC
>JBCCBR010000248.1:0-5801 GCA_039033935.1 Verrucomicrobiota bacterium | reverse complement strand
TCCCGATGGCATGGCGTCGCCGTCCAGCGCTGTGAGCTGGCCGTAGTAGCCTTCCGGGATGGAGATGACATCCCACTCCTCAAAATCATAGATAACGCGGACCAACGGGATGAAGTGGAAGCCTGGGCCAAGGATCTGGGCTTGCGGGCCCTTTTCGCCCTCAAGCGCGATGATCCGGCCTTGGGGAAGTTCCTTGAAAGCATAGATGCGTTTGAGGTGACCGACGCTGTTGGCGTCGACGAAAATGAAAGACGTCGACATCAGCATGAAGCCGCCGATTAGCACGAGAAAAACCCGGGATACTGGGTCCAGCTCCTCGCCGGAGTTTATCCGATCGGTGAAGATGTCTACTCGACTTCGATCGCAGAAGGGGAATTCGAGACGATCGATTTTAAAGTCGAAATGTCGGACGATCATCCCGGTATCGGGCAGCCGCTCGGGATTCGTCTTATGTCTCTGAATCAGAATCTGTGGAACAACGATGGGAATGACCACGAAGTCGATTTCGATAACGTCCAGATCGACGCCGAACCGATGGGGAGCTTCGTCCCGGGATTGGTGCCAGTCGGGCTCTGGGTTCATGCCTTCGCCGGACCGAAGGAATCCAAGGTCAGGGAATTCACGATCGAGGGGCGCGGTCGCAAAAAAGTGCTCCTGGTCGGTCGCGGCGTATCGCTTTCTCCCAATGTGAGGCAACTGATTAAGTATCCCTCTCTCGTTCTGAAACGGGGTCGGAGAAGTGTAGCTGAAAATGACAGCTGGCTGAATGCTGAGAACGCAGCCGAGATCCGCACGCTGTTAGCCGATGCGCCACTCACGGCAAACGACTCCGCGATCCTTGTCGAACTTTCAGCGGGCACCTATCGCCTTGAGCTGAGTGATCAGAGAGGGGGATCGGGATTCGGCCGTCTCGAGCTCCATGACGCTTCGCCAGGATCTCGCGCAACCTTCCAAGCGGATGACCCGAAGGCCGCCGAGTTCACAAAGATGTGGTCACGTTAGGCGACTCGGGGCTGACAAGCTCGCTGGTCAAGAGGAGGGCGCTTTCGGCGCCGCTCGGGCTCATAAGTCGTCGTAAAGTGCGTCGACGAGCCCGAGTGACTTTTCGTTTGGTAGTATCCCCGCTTCCATCTGATTCATCACGTAGGCGAACGAGATGCCATGTTCAGGATCGGCGAAAGCGTGACTGCCACCTGCCCCGGGTTGCCCCAAAGCCCTCAGCGAGGGACCGAATATATCACGTGATTTTTGCCCCTGTTCATCGACCGGGTCCCGCATCAGACCGCCGGTGAACTGGGTCGGAAGCAGGAGGGTCTGATCCAACCTTGTCCGCCCGGGAACTCGGATGGCATCCATCACCGCTTTGGGGATCACCTCAACGCCATTCGCGAACCCACCCTGAGCGAGGATTTGATAGAATTGCGCGAGGGCCTTTGCTGAGCCGACGCCTCCGAATGCCGGGAATCCGGCCTGGAGATACTCGAGCCCATTGATATCGGAAAGCGCTCTCATCCCGCCGGGCGAGGCGAAGGCACGCCGGGCGAGAGAGTCGGGCTCGGCAAGCGATCGGTAAAAGGGGATCTCTGCCTCGGTTGGGCGCTGCACTTTGGGTGGTATCATCGTGGCGATGCGATCGACCGCATCGGCATCGAGTTTTCCAATCCAGAAATCGATTCGCTGGTTTCGGGCGAGACGCTCTATCCAGATTTCACCAAAACTCTTAGCCGATGAGAGACGGCGCACAATTTCTTCCAGTAAAAAGCCGATCGTGCGTGGGTGGTATCCATGGTCTTTGCCGGGCTCCCAGGCCGGTTCCTGCTGCTCAAGGGCAGCAACGACCCCACGATGTTGCAGCACGTGGGTCGATACCGATTCATCGATCGCGGGGAGCCCCGATTGATGGCACAGCAGCTGCCCAAAGGTAAGACCGCCTCGGGCGGCCCGCAGTTCCGGCCACACTTTCGAAACGGCATCGCCAGGGCGGAGGCCAGCTTCGTCTAACACCATCAGAAAAGTGACCGCAGCAGGCCCTTTCGTCGCCGACCATACGGGAACGAGGGTTTCCTCATCCCAGGGGAGTGTGCGGTCTCGGTCGCGGAATCCCTGCGATAGTGTCAGGATTTCTTCGCCGTCCTTGAAAACGCTAACGGAAGCCCCCAACTCGCCCCGCTCGCTGAAATTCTTTTCGAAGTGATCTCGCAATCGATCGAGGTTCATGCTCTCTCAGAGGTTTCCTCGAGCTGCTCGACGAGTGGAGCGAGATCAGGATCTGCCTTGGCGATGGCTCGATTTCGAGGGTTCAGCTTGATGGATCGCTTCAGCCAGGTGAGCGCTGCCTGAGAGCGGCCCAGCGCCACTTCGTAGCATGCCAGATTGTAGTAGTAGACAGGCTCGTCTTTGAGGCTGGCCGGACCTGATTGGAGGAAATCCACTGCCTTGGCGGTCTCGCCTGCGGCATGCAGGCAAAAGCCACCCTGGACAAAACCGGAATGTAGATTCGGATAAGCGGTCGTGAGCGCTTCGCAAAGTGCGAAAGCCTCCGGGTAGTTTTCCTGATCGAGGCGGATAACGATGCGTAGCTCAATCGTGGGAGCGAGCTCCTGAAGGTCGGGCGAGAGTTTTTCGAGCTCCTCCCAGGCATCATCGAGCATACCGAGATCAATGTAACCACGGGCTGAGTCGAGCCAGGAGGTATCGTGCATCTGATTTTAGGGTTCGTGGAAGGCAAGGCTCGCTTTCGCCAATGTCAACTCTGGAGAAGGGCTGGCGCGTTTTGCTGTTGCTCGCTTTTGAGGCCTGCCATCAGTCGCCTCTCCAGATCTGAATCGAGAGGGGCTCCAGCATAGCGAGTAGCGTTGAGGTAGTCGACCGCATCTCTGACCGAGGGAGGGGTTGGTTGAAAGTGTGAAGCGAGTTCGAGCCAGGTCGACCCGACTGAGATATCGATCCCTCGCTGTTCGGCGAATTTTCTCAGCTCCATGGCAAGCCGGGTGTTGGACCGGTTCCTCGAAATGGACGGCAAATCGATGAGGCTGCTTTCATCTTTCTGCGATCGTCGACCTCGAAACCACACCAGCAAGCCTGTTGCTCCGAGTAACACAAAAAGGAGTGGCCATGGATTATTGATCAGCAGGGCGAGTGCGTTTTCGAGAAAAGAGACAATCCGTGATCGTCTTTCGATCGGGTCGATTGCGAGGTCGGATAAATTAAAGAATTCATCCTCATTTAACGCTGACCCGAGAGTGTTTTCCTGTGACAAGGATAGGGCCTCAGGTGGCCGAGGCGAGGTGTCGAAGATTGCCCAGCTACCCTCTGCCGTAAGGATCTCGGCCCAGGCGTGTGAATCGCTGTCTCGTAGACCGACGAGTCGCTGTTCTCGATCGGTGACACCGCCGACGTAGCCGTAGGCGAGTCGAGATGGAATGCCGAAGTGGCGTAGCAGGAGAACTGTAGCCGCCGCGTAGTACTCACAATGGCCCTGTCGTTCGGCGAAGAGGAAAGATTCGAGTGGGGAGCGATCGTTCGGAATGCTGAAGCGGGTTTCGTAGCGGGTTTCGTCTCGCAGGAACTGCTGAATCATTTCAAGCGGCGGTGCCTCCTTCCAATCACGGACGAGATCGGTAATGCGCAGTCGCAGCGGTGAGGGCGGGAAATTGAGGTAGGCGAGGGACGTTGCGCGAGAGCCGAATCGGCGATTGCTGGTAGGGGAGAGCAGTTCGATTTGCCGCGCAGCGGAAGCGCTGAATCTGAACTGATCGATCCCCGCAAAAGGAGCCAACTGATGCCAGTCGTCTCCGTATTCGTAGACCGCCTCGGCAAAGATCGAGTCGGTGCCGGGGATCAAAGGCAACGCGATAGCGGAGGCGCGGCTTGCAAGGACCTGATAGCGGGGAGCGAGCGCCTCGATCGGCCCCTCAATCGTGACTCGCCCGTCCGCGACTGAGTCGTCAGCGTCAAACTGCCATCGGCCACTGCGAATCGGTGAGAGAACTTCGTCGCTCTCAAAGGTCGCCACGGTCGAGGTGCGAACGTAGAAAGGCTGTTCGAGCCATTGTTGAAAGAGGTCTTCCGATTCAGCCTGCATCCAGACCTCGACCCGCCCTTCGAAGTCGAGATCGAGCTCTCGCGGAAGCGTGCGCGAGCTCCCGTCGCTGAATGGGCTGTCTGGATCCGAGCTCCTCGACCGGGAAAGGCTCTCTCCAGCGAAGGCGGTTTTGTCAGAATAGCGAAATTCGAGCAGCAGTGTTTCCGCCCGCTTCGCCCCCTCCAGTAGACTGACTCCGAAAGCGGAGCCGAAAACGGTGAGGGCTAATCCCACGCCGAGCGTTCGCAGTTTGAATCGCTGACGGGATAGGTAGAGTGAGATGACTAACAGAGTAGCCAAAGGGAGCGCGGCAACGGGGTAGATGACACTCGCGGGGAAGTCGTAAAGGTCGATCTGCAGTGTCGATCCGAGCGCAGCGAGGGAGGCGATCGCGAGTAGAGCCCAGCCGATGCCTCGACCAATCGGATCATCCTTCTCGAAAGTCTCCGGGAGGCTCAGGGCAATGCTTATGCCGAACCACGATGCGGCAAAGGCGAGGTGAAAAAGGGCGTCAGGCTGGGCACCGATCGCAGTTGCGAAGCCGCTTTTGTAAAGACTGCTTTGCCAGAGAGTTGCGATGGTGGTGACTGCGGCGGTCAGAGCAAAAATAGCGGCCCGCCCGATTGCCTTTTGAGACGGCCTCAGGAGAAATGCCACGAGCCCGACCGCGATCCCGAGAATGAGCGGAAGCCAGCTCGCCGTGAGTAACCAACCCCAGAGCGAAAGGACCCCGAAGATCACGACGTTGCTGCAGAGATGGACTTTCATCGTGGCGTTCCGATCAATTTTGCGCGCGGGGTTCGGGAGATTGCGGAGCGGCTGACCCCATCGTAGCAGGTCACGCGGCAGTGCGAGGAGGCGCCCGCGAGGACTGCTTCGCGCCAGTGTCGGCTGTCGCTCTCACCCAGGATGCAGCACTGATCGATCGATCCGAGTTCCCCGACGAGGCCAATCAGGGTGTCCAAATCCTGCAGTGCGGTGCGGGGCACGGTGGCGAGAGAATCATGCACCGCACGGTAGTCTTCGGTCGTTCTCAGTTCTGTTGCGTCGCCGTTTCCCGAAATGAGAAGGGTCGACTCGACCCGGTCGGGCAGGAAGTTCAAGAGTCCGGCCAGCAATTGGAGAATCTTTTCAAAGCCATCCGGGCGGACAAGCTCCCCCGGCGGAGTCCAGACGTGCCAGATCACGGCAAAGCGAGGAGGAATGCGTTCCGGTGGATCGGTTTCGCGGACGAGCAGGCTGCGCTCTCGAAGACTGGTTGGCCAATGAATTCGTCGAGGCGAATCTCCGGCGCGATACTCCCGCAAACTGCGGAATTCGGCAGCCGGCTCTGGCAAACCGACCGCATCGACCTGGGCCTCGGCGAGATGCTGATCGATCGAGCGGGCCAGAGCATGCGGGAGGAGAGGAGCGGGGAGAATGCGAGTGATACCCGAGTCTTCCAACTCGACCGGAGCTTCTGATACGAACAGACCAAATGGCCAGCTCGATTCGACGCGAGCCGACTGTTTCCCAAGACGCCCTCGCCGATCGCATTTCCCGACGGCCTTGAAATCGAGCCAGTCTTGATCGAGGGCTGGTTCAAGCTCCTTCGATTTACTGGCGAGGGGATCAAGGTAGTGAAGGGGTGCCCTTAGACCTTTCAGTTTGGTGCGAATCGTGAAGCTCCGCGCCGTGTAGAGCCGAGTTGGAATCTCACGAATTGCCCGAAGCTTTG
>JBCCBR010000247.1:0-5808 GCA_039033935.1 Verrucomicrobiota bacterium | reverse complement strand
TGGTAGTAGCCGATCGCCCCGGTCTCCCAGATGTATCCACGGGAAGAAACCATTTCCCGGACAAACTCATCATAGGGCTTGTTTGAGCGGATCGCGTCTTTGACCCAGAGCCGATAGGCGGCCTCCGCCGCGCGGGCGCCGTTTCCGAGGCCCTCATTGATGCGCAAAACATCGGCCCAGAAATTGTAGAGGTGCGATACGTGGCCCTCTGACCGCAGAAGTGAGGCAATCAGTTTCTCTCGCTTAGCCGGCCTTTCGTCCCTCAAAAAAGCCTCGGCCTCTGGGATCGAGGGAATCCTCCCGATCGCGGAAAGATAAATTCGGCGAAGAAATTCTTCGTCGGTGAGAGGTCGCTCTGGCTCAACTTCAAAGCGTTCGTAGCCAGATTCTATGAAGCTATCAATCGCCCCCGCTGCCTGATCGATCGAAACGATCGGACTTACCTCGGGCTGGCGGGCCTGAATTGGTATCGCCAGCAATGACAGAAAGGGGATCAGGACAAGCGCTCGCATAATGATTGCAGACAACCATTAATAACCCCGAAGTAACCGGATCGTTAAAATCTTCCTCGGCGCAATTGAGCCAGAGCCGATTGACCCTCAGAGCTTTGTTCATGGGCGCGCCCGCCAAATCGAGAAAATCTCACGCCAGCAGATCGTGAATCACGTGGGCCTCTTCCACCCCAGTCAGGCGCTGATCAAAGCCCTGAAACCGGTAGGTCAGCTTTTCGTGATCGATCCCTAATTGATGCAGAATGGTGGCGTGCAGATCCCGGATCTCGGTCGGATTTTCGGCCACTTCGTTGCCGAGATCGTTGGTCCGCCCGTAGGTGATACCTGGCTTCACGCCACCGCCCGCCATCCACACGGTGTAGGCGTCCTTCTGGTGATCGCGGCCGCACTTTTCAGGGCTCTCATCCCCCTGCAGCATCGGCGTGCGGCCAAATTCGGCTCCCCAGACAATGAGGGTCTGATCGAGCAAGCCGCGCTGGCGAAGGTCCTTGATCAGAGCCGCGATCGGCTGATCGACATCCCTGCAGTTAGCTCGCAAGCGCTTGTCCTGCGAATTGTGGGTGTCCCAATCTCCGTGGAACAGCTCGATGAATCGCACGCCGCGCTCGACGAGACGCCGCGCCTGGAGACACTGACCTGCGACCTCGCCTTCGCCATACATCTCAAGCGTGGCAGGCGACTCGTTGGAGAGATCGACAAGATCGGGAACTGACGCCTGCATCCGAAACGCCATTTCATACTGATCGATCCGGGTCTGGATCTCCGGGTCTCCGATCAGCTCGTAATTCTGCTGATTGAGCGCCTCGATACTGTCGAGGGTGCGTCGGCGATCCTCTCGCGAGACTCCGCTCGGGTTGTTGAGGAAGAGAACGGGGTCTCCCTCCCCCCTCAGTCTGACACCTTGATGAACCGATGGCAAAAAGCCAGACTTCCATAGGTTCGCCCCCGCCCCGGGCATCTGCCCCTTCATGAAAACGACGTAGGCAGGTAGATTTTCGGACTCGCTCCCGAGCCCATAGGTCGTCCACGAACCGATCGATGGATTGCCCTGCCGATTCAGCCCGGTGTGGAAAAAAAGCTGCGCCGGAGCATGATTAAACTCAGTGGTGTGGAGCGACTTGATGATGCAGAGCTCATCGGCGACCGAGCCGAGGTGAGGCAGCAGCTCAGAGAGCTCATTCCCACTTTTTCCATGCTTGGTAAACTCGTAGGGCGACCCAAGCAGCTTGGGATGCCCGCGCAGAAAAGAAAATCGTTTACCCTCGAACAATTCCTTCGGGGCGAGCTGACGATCATACTGCTGCAGCACTGGCTTGTGATCGAATAGATCGAGGTGCGAAGGTGCCCCGGTCATGTGGAAAAAAATGACACTCTTGGCCTTGGGCGCGATCGTCTGGAACTGCTGGGTAGCAGCGCGGATGGGATCGCGACCGAGGAGGGAGCCGAGCGCGAGTGAGCCGACGCCAATGCCAGTCTTCGAGAGAAATTTGCGGCGATTGAGCAGAGTCTGCGGATTCATGAGATCTTGCGGTGGTGATGGCTCGGGTTGTGGTGCTCGGGCTCTGCGGAAGGTGGTTAAAACCACCGCTCCGGACCGGCGACTTTAGTCGCTTTCGCGGACTGGCGACTTTAGTCGCCTTCGGAGCAGCGATGAAATTACAACGTACTGATTCGTCGTCAGGACCGGTTGATGGATTCGTGAAGGTTCAAAAGAATGATCGCGAGCTCGCGGTAGGCGCGCTCCTTCGATTTAGAAATGCCGAGCTCCGCCGTGTAGGCTGAGCGCAGCAGCTGTATCTCTGGCTCACGGGGCGCGCGGGCCAGCGCCTCGCGGAAAGCCCATTCGATTTGTTGCTCGATGGTCTTCCCGCCCTCGCTCGCGATGCGCTCGCCAAAAGCGGCGGCGGCCTCGACGTAGACCGGATCATTTAACAGGGTCAGCGACTGCAGCGGTGTGTTCGAAAGGTCGCGCTGCACCACGCAGACGCCCCGATCTGTCGCATCGAAATTCACCATGCTGGGATAAGGGTTGTTGCGGCGCCAGATGGTGTAGACAGCGCGGCGGTAGGCGTCTTCGCCCTCTGAAGGGAGATAATACAGCTCGCCACTGCCAGCCGTGCGCGTCCAGACCGTGTCGGGCTGATATGGGCGTGAGTGCACCCCATGCATCCGGTCCGAGAGCAGCCCCGCAATTGATAAGGCCTGATCCCGAATCATTTCGGCGCTGAGCCGATGTCCCGGGTGCCGCCACAGGAGCTGATTACGCGGATCGGCTTCCGCGGAAGCATGGTTCATCGCTACTGACTGTCGGTAGGTAGCTGACAAAACGATTCGGCGGACCGCTTTCTTGAGCGACCAACCATCTTCTTCGACGAAAGCGACAGCGAGCCAGTCGAGTAACTCAGGATGGGTCGGCAAAGCACCCTCTGACCCGAAGTCTTCCGGTGTCGTGACGAGACCTTGTCCGAAAATCTCGATCCAGAGACGATTGATAAAGGCGCGCGCTACAAGCGGATTTTCGGGCGAGACGAGCCAGTGGGCGAGCCCGAGACGATTGCGGGGCGCGTCGGCTGGAAAAGGATGCATCGAGGCAGGAGTGCCGGGAGTGACCTGCTCACCCTGAGCCAGAAAGTCGCCTCGCTTTGCGACGAAAGTCGGGCGCATTTCGGCGTCGGCGAGTTCGCGGGTGATTCGGACCGTCTTCGCTGCCTGAGCTTTGTAACGGCTCCGGTGAATTGCTTGCTCCGCGATCTTCCGATTTAGACTCGGATTGCGCAGTTTGAGTAGTTTGACCAGATCCTGCACTTGCTTCGGGGAGAGGACGGATTCGAGAGCGAGCAAGCTCAGCACTTCTTCCGGGACTGGTTCCTCAGACTCTTCAAGCTTCGATATCTGGGCAGCAGCGAGTTCCCGGGCGAGGCGATTTATCGCCGCGTTTTCTCTTTGAAGCTGCTTCGTGACTACCGCTTCAAAAGCCAGTTCCTCGGGTGTCCGCTCGACTTTCAGCTCTTCGCCAATGTGGTTCAGACCAGACATCCCAAATCCCTCACCCTGCTGGGCCGACTCCATTGGGCTGTTATTGAAAAACGCAAAGAGCTCGTAGTACTCCTTTGCTGTGATCGGGTCGTACTTGTGGTTGTGACACTGAGCGCATCCCACCGTCAGGCCCATCCAGATCGTGCCGGTGGTGTTGGTGCGATCGACCACCATTTTGTAGTGATCCTCCTTCGGATCGGTGCCCGCTTCGATATTCATCGCCGCATTGCGATGAAACGCTGTTGCGACGAGTTGCGACTCGGTCGGATCGGGCAACAAATCGCCAGCGAGCTGCTCAATCGAGAATTGATCAAACGGCATGTCCTCGTTCAGTGCCGCAATGACCCAATCGCGATAGGGCCACATGTTGCGCGGCGAGTCCCGCTGATAACCCTCCGAGTCAGCATACCTTGCCAGATCGAGCCAGGGGGTCGCCCAACGCTCTCCGAAGGCCGGATCCGCGAGCAATTGATCGATCAACTTCTCATAATGCGCGGTCGAGGAGTCGGCTTCAAACGCGCTCACCATTGCCGCAGTGGGGGGAAGCCCGGTGAGATCGAGGGCAGCGCGACGGATCAGTCGGGCCGGGACGGCCAGCTCGTTGAGGGATAATTCATTGTCGGCCAGCTTCTGCGCGATAAATCGATCGATCTCATTGCCGTCGCGATTCCTGATTACCTCATCGGCGACCGGCGGCTCGGCCTGCTCTGGCGCCTCGAACGACCAGTGCACCTCGGGCCGCCAACCGTCGTCGGGCCAGACTGCGCCCTGCTCGATCCAGCGCCGCAGGATTTCGATATCCTCGGGATCGAGCGGTCCCCCTTTTGGCGGCATTCGCTTTTCAGGATCCTCCTCCAACAACACATGAAAAAGGACCGACGCCTCGGGATCACCAGGCGCAATCAGCTTATCGCCCGCATCAGTCGGCAGTGAGGCATGGTAAAAAGTTTCGAGCCCGACTCCACCTTTTAGGGTATCGCGATCATGACAATCGAGACACGAGGCATCCAAAATCGGGTAAATGTCGCGATCGAAGTCGACCACTTCAGGCCCTGCCGACACGGCATTGGCCGGGTCCGATTCAGCACCAGAGACGAGCCCAGCCATGCCCAGCAGCAAAGCTGTCAGGTTGATTTTTGCGGCGCTGGTTTCTCGCATCATACCAGGGTCAACCAAATCCGAGGCCAGGTCGATACCCGAAAACACGGGGGCACGTTTGTGGGAATCATCACACCGGGAACGGTTCGCTCTAGGGGACTCGCATGTTAAGCTGAACCCATCAGGACGATCGCTCAGAGTATCCTCCCAGCTCTTGGATTCGCATTTTTCGGCGCTACGCCGATTTTCGCCGAGTCCGTTCCGGCTCTTTCGAAGCGCCTCGCAGAGATCGAGGAAACCCTTGCGAGTCTCCCGGTCCCTCTCTACGGGCCTGCTGGAGGGACCCTCGGGTATGCGTCCGAAACTCTTTCGGCAAACCGCCAAGGCCCCCTCCCTAAATGGGTCGGTGTCGATCTCGGTTCTATCGAGGCAATCGATGGCATAGCCCTGATTCCAGCCTGGATGATCGATCCGGCTCGGGCCGAGCGCACCCATGGGTTTCCGCTGGAGTTTCGTGTCGAAACCTCTCTGACCGAGGATTTCAGCGAGGCCTCGACCGTTTTTGAAACCAGCGAGCCATTTCCAGATCCGGAGCGGCATCCCTTCTGGATCGAGCTGGAGACTCAGGAGGCAAGATTCGTCCGCATCGTCGCGACCGAGCTGAGCGCCAATTTTCTCGGTTTCGCCGAATTGATGGTCTTCCGAGGTAATCGCAACCTCGCGTTGCGTCGTCGCGTCATCGCCCTCGATGTGATCACGGTGAACAACTTTTGGCGCAAGCCCTATCTCACCGATGGGTTCACCCCTCTCGGCGCGAACATTTCCGAGCGGACCCGGAGACGGAACGGCTTTCGGACCGCTGCGCTGCCAAGTGCTGAGACAGAGGCGTGGTTCGAGCTGGACTGGGTCGCTCCGCAAGACCTATCCGCAATCGCCCTTCACCCCGCTTACCCGATTCCCAACCTCACCTCAATCAGCCGCTGGGGAAAAGGATTCCCCTCAGGAGTTAAGATCGAAGTGGCAGGTGCAGAAGACCCGCCGCAATGGCGGGTTGCTTTTGAGACGCCCGGGAATCGACCGGCAATTGAAAACCCAGGAAACATCCCATGGTATCAGATACTCGACGCGAAAAGCGCGACTCGTCTCCGGGTAATCTCAAAAC
>JBCCBR010000246.1:0-5831 GCA_039033935.1 Verrucomicrobiota bacterium | reverse complement strand
GCAAACAACCAAGGGCCATGAACCAGCTCGCCCGCATCACTCAGTCGACAAACGTGCGATTGGAAAGGAAGAAGAGCCGCTTCCGGCTCTCGTCAGGAGTCCCCGACGGAGTCGGAGGAGTCCCCACATGGACGAGGTAGCGACCATCCGCCGAAAATGAAAACGAGGATGTCGCATCCACCGAATAGACCCGAGGGAAACGCACCGCAGGGACCCAGTCTCCATCCCGCTGCACTCGATAGCTGACGCTGTAGCCGTGCAGAGAAGTCGACTCGGCCCGGAAGAAAAAGTCGAGTATCCCATCCGCGCTCAGGACCGAGTCGAACTCGAAAATCTCTCCAATATCGACAGTCCTCGTTTCAGCGAGCACCGGGGCAGCACCTGGCCCGGTCGGGCGGGCCCACGAGACCTCTTCCTCAATCTGGCGGACCGAGTCGACCTTCGCCCGGGCACCACTCTTACTCTGAACGACCGGGCTGCTCAGCACCGTCGCCCCGTCCAGCTCCCGCGCCCACTGCCACGCTCCGCCGGTGATCCAGTCGGCGAGGGGGGCCTCACTGAGGGCCTCATGCCAAGCGTCCGCCGGCACGTCGACCCATTCCGCCCCGACTTTGACAATCGACACACCATCGAGTCGAGCGCGATCTCGCGGACCAGTCGCCTCGCTCTGCTCCACCCGGGCGAACACAAGCACATCGTGGCTCTCCCGGCGCTCCTCCAGTCGGGACACAAAACGCCCGACCAGCTCCGGCTCACCGACGATGACCTCCGTCGTCGTCGTGATCCGCTGCCGGGCGAAAACCGGTCGGAGCAGATCCGATTCCGGCGCGCTCGGGCCGACCATCCGTCCTTCCGTATTTTCACCGAGATGCTGCGACCAGTCGAGCGAGACCGCCAGATTCACCGTGAGCTGATCCTGCATCATCGTTGCATCACACTCGCAGACCAGACCAGCAAAGCCAGGTTCGAAGGCGACGGGGAAGTGCGGTCCTTCCAGATCGAACTCCAGCTCTTCGAACTTGGCTGGCACCTGCTGCTTCAGGATGCTGCGACACCTCGCACGAGCGCCCGATCGGGAAAGGACTAGAGCCGAGTCCACCACTTCGGCCCCGCTGCCAGCGTCGCGAAACGATTTCCCCCACCACTGCGTCGGTGGAACTCCTGCGTCCTCCCACGATCGAATCGTCTCGCGAGGCACCTCGATTAGCTCGACCGCAAGCACGAGGAAAGGATGACCCTCTGCCCCTCGCGGGTCCGCCTCCGAACCCTTTCGGCTGAATGGATCGCCCTGCTCTTCCTCGGCCTCGTCTGCCGTGCTTAACGCGAGAAGGGTGAAACTCGCGACTCCGATACCAATCCATGTGACTATTGCTTTCATCACCACAAGAGTAAGCCGAGATCAGATTCCTTGAGTCACCGCCGCTTCTCTGATTTGTAAAATCTACGTGAATTCCGCTTTGATGATGGAGGTGGTGTAGGAAAAATCGAGTGCATGACCTTCGTTTTCGCCACAGGCGACGTTGGAAACGAGCTTTACCGCCAATGGTTCGCCACGCACGCTTCATTCTTGGGACCTGCGTCCTTACACCGACCGGCGGCTCGCCCATCGTGGACGACCGGGGACGGGTCGTCCCTACCGGTTTCACTGAAAGCGAAGGGCGGCATTCTGTTTTCGCCGAAGGCGAAGACGGTAGGGAACATTGTCCTCAATGGTCCACCCGCCCGGCTCTGTTTCAGGGCGTGCCCTCTTCCACGGACTGGCGGCTCGCCCATCGCGGACAACCGAGGGCTCGCCTGCCCTCCGTAGCTCAGCGAAGATGGGTCATCCCTACCTTACCAGTTCTGCTGCGACCTCAGTCGCACTGGCTTCTTTGATCGCTTCGAGCATCTCATCCATGCGCTCAGCCTTTTCCCGATTTTCCGAATATCTATTCCTGGTCTCGCGAGAATCTTCCCCGAGATGATAAAGCTGCCCCGGCGGCTCCGACTCGGCAATCTCTCGCGGATGCGAAAATCCACCCGAGCCACGTCCGGCGATCCATTTCCAATCCCCCTCGCGCAGAGCAAACATCCCCCTCAGCGAATGGTGCACCGCAAATGGCCTTGTCACTCCATTCTCAACACCGTCGAGTATCGAAAGAAACGAAAAACTATCCATTCCCGCCTGCCCCAGTCCCTTCTCACCGACAATCTCAGCAATCGTCGCAAAAACATCGGTCAGCTCAACGAGCGACTCACTAACCGAGCCACCGCTGACCCGCTCGGGCCAGCGCACCAGGAACGGCACGCGGTGCCCCCCTTCGTAAATATCCGCTTTTTTTCCGCGCCAGTCCGCATTGCTGCGATGGCCGAAACGCGCGGTCTCTTGCCCTCGCCTCGTCTTTTGAATCCTTCCTCCATCGTCATCAGCCGGCCAAGTCCAGTCGTGAAAAAGTCCACCGTTGTCGCTCGTGAAAATGACGATCGTGTTTTCGGCAGCCCCCGTTTCATCCAGTGCCTGAAGAATGCGGCCGAGAGCCCGATCGGTCTCGACCACGAAATCCCCGTAGGCACCCACTCCACTGGCACCTGCGACAGCCTCAGTCGGCACCACCGGAAGGTGCGGAGAGGTCAGCGGCACATAGCAGAAAAAGGGGGACGGTTTTTCCGTCTCCGCAGCTACCCGGATGATCTCAACGGTCTCCCGCGCGATTTCGGGTAGCACTGACTCGAGTGCAAAGTCCTTTGTCGTCAGCCCCGCGACCTGATTCATGAAGAGCCCGTCAATGTTTTCAGGCGTTTCGATTCCGGGGATTTCAACGATCCGATCGTCCCTCATCCAGACGTAGGGGCTCATGTCGAGCGATGCCGAAATGCCAGAAAAGGTATCGAACCCAAACTTAGTTGGCCCTCCCTCGACCGCCCTGGCAAAATCGACTTCGGTTCCAGCGCGGAATCCCTTCACGCCGACCGTGACTCGATCTGGCATCGTCCCGCCGTGAGCTCCATCATGGGTCGCCCACGTCATCCCGAGGTGCCACTTTCCGATCACATGAGTCGCGTATCCAGTGCGCTTTAGAAGCGATGCGAGAGTATCTTCGCCAGGTTCAAATAAGGGTGGATCAAACCCATCGAGCACCCCGCTTTTGAGCCGGGTACGCCAGGCGTAACGCCCCGTCAGTAAAGAGTATCGGGTCGGTGTGCAAACCGATGATGGGGTATGCGCATCGGTAAACCGAATACCTTCGGCGGCGAGCCGGTCCATCGAGGGAGTCGGTATTTTCGACTCTAGCGAGTAGCACTGTGGATCTCCCCAACCAAGATCATCAGCCAGGATCAGAACCACATTTGGCCGGAGCTCTGAAGCGATTAGGGTACCCGAGAGCAGGCTAACGAGAATGAGACAAAGCGACTTCACACCTGCGGCAAACTGGGTGGCTCTCTCCGCCCTGGATCGTCGGCCTGGAGGGCGGCGAGAAGATCTCCGGCCGAACCCTTAACCGGGATCATGATGACCTCTCCGTGTCCATCGACGACTCCCTGCGTTTCCAGAACATCAAATAACGCGTCGACCACTTCGGGATCTTCGCCAATCTTCCGAAGCGCTTCCCCGACCAGCTTCGGACGGATCGCGTGAGCTTTCGCAAATTCAATCGAAGCTTCACGCTCGGCAGTGGACTTCACAATATCGACCTGATTGTCACCGGCCTGGCGAATCGCGCTGGTCACTTGAGTGAGCCGATTAACCACTTTTTGCTCGATCTGGTCGATCATGATCTGGTCGCGGAAGTGCACCTTACGAATGTAAACCGAGCCGAGTGAGTATCCCCAGCTCTCCGACTTCGGCGTCACCTCAGCCCGCACTTCCCGACTCATGCGGTGGCGATCCTGCAGCATATCGTCGAGCGGCATGTTGCTGAGACAACGCACCGTCGTGTTGGTCACGTTAGCCTGGAGCGAGCCCTCTGGATCTGTGTTCTCAAACAGATACTTCACAGGATCAGTAATCCGCATTTCATACCAAACCCCAATTCCCATTGGCGTGCCCTCCTCCGAATTAACGGCTCGACTCCGCAGGTAGCGTTGATCGAGGCGCATATCGAGAGTGTAAACCTTACCAAAAAAGCGTGTCAGCAAGACTCCAGGGCCTACTTTGAATGGGGTAAAATGAAGGCCCGGGGTGTCAATCACGCCGATGACTTTTCCGAAGAGAACAAACACTTTGCATCGACACTCATAAACCGTGGTGAAGAGCCCGAAAAACTGCACCATTCCCAAGAGGATCGGGATCCCAATCATCAGCCCAAAAAAAGTGGACAGGCCTGCAATGAAAAAACCGGTCATCACTTCACTGCATGAGGGTTGGCCCCCGAGTCGCAGATGACTCGACGGGCTTTTCTAAATAGCTGCAGCCGCACGTTCCGGAGGTAGGCAGCAAGAGCAGTCGAACCGCCATTTCCCTTGAGGGCCGAGAGTTCTTCCGAGACCCGCTCGAGCGGCTCGACCTCGGCCTCGACCCGCATGGTCTGAATCTCGACCGCGCGTCTCGACTGCTCGATCATTTGATCGGCCTCAGCCTGAGCAAGACTGATATCGGCAGAGACTTCGTTGTGGGCTGTGTTGATTGCGGCGAGGGCGGACTCGATCTCGTGTGGTGGATCAATCCCAGTGATGAGAGAGGCGTCCAGCTCCATCCCGTAACGAGCCATCGAGCTGAGGCACTCTGTATCCATCTGCTGGTTGAGCTCATTGAGGTTCTTTCGCAGATCGTTGATTGAGATACCCTCGATCTGCGGAGCTTCGCCCTCGATCAGACTCTCATCAATGTCGCCGGGGATCAGTCTGGAGACCTCCTGAGGTGCTTCAAAATTGGCAATTCGCTCCCGCAGAATCGAGACGAAATAGCCCATGATGTGGGCCACCGGATTCTTCACGCCAAACAGATAGGCGTAAAGATTCTCCTCTGAGACCTTGAAGCGGAGCTGGCCGGTCACTCCAATATTGAGCTGATCTTTCGTCACCGCTTCGAGGATCGTGCCATTTCTATTCACGCTCGGATCTTCAGGATCGAACGCAATGCTGGCCGTCTCGATTGCGACATTAACCTTGTGGACCTTCTCCCAAGGCATCTTGAGATAAGGTCCGCCAGGTTTCATGACCCGTAGCTGCGGGTAATTGTAGCGGGACTTGTGATCATCGGTCAGATGATCCGCCATCGGCAGCTCGAGGGTCGACTTATCTCTGATCCGCTTCGCTCTTCCGAAACTCGTCACCACAGCCCGCTCATTCTGCTCGACGGTGTAGAACCCAGTCAAAACGCACCGCACCACAAACCAGGCAATGGCACCCAAGGCGATTCCCACAACGACTCCCATCTCGAGCCGAGCGTGGAATGATTCCGTCTAAACGGCAAGAGAATTCACGCCGAGCAAGATTGCACCTGACGCAACCTCACTGCCATGCTTAAACAGCCACGATTCCCGGCGAAGATCTCGCCTATGCTGTGGCAGGGAACTTCCGAGCGCCCCGTTGCTGAGAGCTGGAGGCACTCGGAGTGCGAAATTGACTCAGCGTCTACTGACCGCTCAACGCCGAAAGATGGCCACTGATGCTGTCAATGTGCGGCTGAAGGATGCTGCCGACGCCAGGGATCGCGGCGACTTTTCCAACCAGCTCATCAAACTTGCCCTGAAACTCGCCGACCTTCCCAGTGATTTGATCTTTGATTGGAGCAGGCAGGCTATCGAGCTTGCTGGCGAGGTTGCTCAGGGTTTCGCCGGCGCCCTCAAGCTTCGGGACGGCTGCTTCGGCGCTGGCCGCATCTGTCACGCTGCCAAGAGCTGAAGATATGT
>JBCCBR010000245.1:0-5861 GCA_039033935.1 Verrucomicrobiota bacterium | reverse complement strand
GATTCCGCAATGCCTTCGACTGGCTTGTGCCAACATTGGGCCCGCAGATCCCGGCAAATCCCGCCAAACAGTGGCAAGATCCTCCCGGCAATGCTGCCAACGCGTCCGGTGGTTTTGACCTCGACATTCCGGTTGAGGGCCGACTCTACACACTCCACCGGCTCGATCGACCTGACACCGTTACCGTCGGCTACCGCAGCGAGGGCTTTGCTTTTTTCTGGGAGGCTCTGCTCTTCATGCTCACCCTGGTCGCTGGCCTTCTCCTGATCACCCAAAGAGTCCGCATCAAACTGATTTACTTCACAGTCGCCGGACTCCTTCCGCTTGTCATCGCAGGAGCGGTGACTCCGTCCGCATCGAGTTTCTGGCTCGCGATTTACCTCGGCACCATTTTCGCGGCGATTATTTGGGTATTAAAAGGACTCCCCGCTCTGCTCGCGAAGATCGTGCGAAAACTGAAAGAGCTATTCAAAAGGAGACCGCGAGCAAAAAAGAAAAAGAAACCAAAAAAGGACCACCAGAAAGACGCCACAGAGCCTTCACCCGAGCCTGACACCAGCGTAGCGAACGAGCCACCAACCACGAAGGAGTAATGGCAAGTGGGGTAAACGCATTGAGACCTTTCATCGATCGGATCTAACCCTGTTTACTCCCTGACCATACCCTATTGAGTCTAGCAATGAGCCTGCCCGCCTCAGAGTCACCCCAGGGACCGACTAGTCGGAACCGCGCGATCGCTGCTCGCGGTCGCGGGCTTCTCGGATTCTCCAACTCTTTCTTTGCTGGCCTCGCTCTTCTCCTAACGATTGCTGCTTCGGTCGCTTTTGGACAAGACGAGCGTGAACTCTGGGTGCCGACCGAACACCTCGAATCAGTCATCGCGAAGATGCCGCGAGCGGTCTTGCTTACCAAAGAACAATACGATCAGCTTAGCCTTGAATTTAAAAGAGCCACTAGCGAAGACGTCGATTCCCAGACAAAGGCACCAGTGGCCGCGACAATTCAATCGGCACATATCGAGGGAACCGTTACCCCTGGTTCAGCAGTGGTTTCGCTCCGAGCCACCTACACAATCGAGAGCTTCACGGATGGTTGGACTGAGCTGCCCTTGCTACTACCGAGCGACCATCTCGGCTACGTCGCCGTCAACGAACAAAGCGCGATTCGCTCGGGTGGGAAAAAGCCGACCACTCTCCTGACACATGGACAGGGGCTTCATACCGTCGCGGCGGTATACCACCTGCCGGTTAAGCAAATTTCTGGAGGAAATAGCATCACTCTGGCGGCATTGGGGGCACCTGCTACAGTCGATCTGACCTTTCCCGCAGACGCCGTTGTCGCATCCGATCTTCCCTTTCTTAAAGATCCAAGTCGTCCCGGGCTAACTTCGTTTGCGCTCCCCTCTGCGAGGGGCGGCAGCTACGAAATCCGCTGGTCCGCGCAGAAGATTGCTCCAATCATTGGGGCGGCAGTTCTCCAGAGCAGCTCCTACGTTTACAATCTCGAATCAACCAGCGTGCGAGCCGACCTGGGATTGGTCATCAGTTCGAAGTTAGCCGAATTGCCGCAGCAATTCAGGGCCAAGGTCCCCTCCGACTTTCGAGTTCTCAGCGTCGAGGGCAGCGAACTCCTTCGCTGGACGCAGATCTCACCCGGAGAGATCGAGCTGTTTCTGCACCCCGGGGACCGGGATGCTTTCGATCTTCGGATCTTACTCGAGCGCGGGGTCACGGTCGAGGAAGTGGCTTCTGATTGGGTGGTCGAACTCCCAACGGTCACGATCGCAGGCGTCGACCGGGCTTCAGGCACATTCACTCTGATCGGGTCCGAGGACGTACGCGTCAAAACCATCGAGACCGGCTCGCTCGTGGCTCCCATTCCTGACGACGCCGAAGGATCACTCGCTGACGTGCCGAACTATGTCGCCTCTTTTTCCTTCCCTGTCTCCGACTCTGCTCCGCGTGTCACTCTTTCCCAAGTTGAGGACCGCTTCAACGCTCAACTCGATACTCAGATCAACCTGAAGCGAGAGCAAATCGAGATCGAGCGACTGATCAAGGTGCTGCCTCGCGAGGGTCAGCTTTTCCACATTGATGTGTCACTCCCGGAGAGCGAGGAGTTCATTGCGGCAGCCTCCTACCGGGGTGACTTTTCCTGGAAGCAACTTGACCAGACGACACTGCGACTCCTCTGGGAAAACGGCATCCCTACAAACAGCAACGCCGAAGTCAGTCTCTCTTCTCGGCGTGACCCCGAAGGCTGGTTTTCACTGGGACAGGATCCAGCCGAACTCAACTTCACGACTGCCACCATCGAAAATGCCGAAGCGGTTTCCGGCTACCTCGCAGTGGGATTTGATCCGAGTTTCAAGGTCGAAACCCTCTCCAGCGAGAGCCTCGAAATACGGGATGCTCGGACCACTCCGGTTACGGGTAATCTCGCTTGGTTCCGACTAGAGGATTTCGCTCTAACGATCGCAGCGAGCCGCCGACCAGCTGAAATCGAAGCAGCCGTCACTGCCTATGTGCTCCCGCTCACGAGTACGCTGGAGGTCGAGGGACAGCTCGACCTCGCCATCGACTACTCCGGTATTACTGAGATCGACATCACGCTGCCGCAGGAGGTGGCTCCCTTGTTTCGATTTGACTCTCCTCTCATCGCTGAGCAAACCTTGCTAGCAGAGAACACGGGCTGGCGCCTCCGCTTTCATCAGGAGCGAACCGAATTCACAAGTTTGCCTTTCCGCGCGGTGATACCAGTGGGTGGAATAGATGAGGAGGCACCCGACTCAGCTGCAGCTGTCGAACCAGCTCCAGATGCGAGCCCTTCACAATCGAAGACATTCTCGGCAACGCTTCCGCAGTTTCAAATCCCTGCCGCGAAACGTCTCCGCGGCCATTGGATCGTCGAGGCCAATACCGATACTGAACTTCACTTCGAGGCCGTTGGACTCGACCGGATCGATTCGCTCAAAGTGCCGCGCGTTGCCGGCTACGAACCCCGACACCGCGTCATTGCCGCCTGGCACTACCGCGGCGACGAAGGCCGTTTGACACTATCGGGTACTCGGCACCAACACGCTGAAGCGGTGACCACCGTCGTCGACCTAATGCGAATTGATACAGTCGCCTCAGTGGATGGGACAGATCGTCATCAAGCTCGACTCGCAGTCCGCTCGGCCGGCGAACAGTTTCTCGAACTGACATTACCGGAGGAAGCCGCCCTCTGGAGTCTGCTGGTTGACGGCACCACTGTGAAACCCGTCCGAGCCGGGGCTAATCGGCTCCGCGTCCAGCTTCCGTCCGACGAAGATGGCGGGGCAGATATCACCGTCGACGTGATCTACCAGACCCCCGGAGCAGCATGGCGAGGAAGCGGTCGGGAAACCCTCACTCCCCTTCAACTCAATCAGCGCATCCCGGTGATGCGAACAGAGTGGCTCCTTCATTTACCGGAAGGCTACGACTACCAGCAATTCGACAGCAACCTCGGCGAACAGTTTGAAGTCGTTGATCGCGTCTTACTCGGATCAGCCGGGCAGGCTCTCGGAGGCCTGATCGATCGCCAATTAGGCACCTCGTTCCTTTATGACACTTCGGACCTCGCATCGGGCTGGACTAACTACTCCCCGCTATCAGACACGGAAGAGATTCCGATACAACCCGTTCCTACGCACCTCCAACCAAATCCAATTGCAATCTCAGCCCCCCACGTTAAGCCTCCGCGCGAAAATCTGAAAGGCAGTGGGGCTGTTTACGCAGGTGACCGAAGCGCCGACCAAATCGCTGCCTCTTACGTCATCCGGCTGCAGGAGCGAGTCAAAAAGGCAGATGAAGCTGCTCTGCGCGGCTCCCAGTTAATGGCTGATGGCGACTATCAGGGGTCACTCGATCAATACCGAGCGGCTCTTGATCTGCTCCCGGAAGCACCCATGACCGAACCCCGTCGCCGCGCCTACACCAAACAATTCGCCCGCACCAGCACCCTGCTCGCGAGAGAGCGCGCCGATGAGGGACGTTACCCCGAAGCGCTCGCCCTCATCGAGGAAGTGCTAAATCCGAGAATGGATCCTGAGAACCCCGAAGCAAAGCTACTTCTAGGGCAACTCAATGATCCCGACTACTACTCCCCGGCCCTTACACCTCAACACATCGAGCGAGTCGAGAAACTGAAACTCGCGATCAAAACCGGTCAGGGATACATCGATCTTGGTGACTACGATCGCGCCGAGCGGGAATTCCATCGTGCCCTCAACGACGACCCCTACAACACGGCCGCGCGCCGTTCGTTAGAGGAAACGGAACGGTGGCGACAGAATTACTATGATACCGCCCGTGATCAAACTCGCGCAGCTTTCCTCAGAGACGTCGCCGAAGGATGGGAGGTGCCGGTCCCCTCCCAGGTCGAAACCGGATCAATCACAAGCCTAGAAGATAAGCTAAAAAACATCATCATCCCGAACGTCGAGTTTAACAATACTCCGCTACGCGATGCTCTTCAATTTCTCCAGCAGCGCAGCGTTGAGTTGGATGTCGCCGAAGCAGATCCTTCACGTAAGGGCGTCAACCTTATCCTGGATCAAGACGGAGAAACAAGCTCTGGAGTCGGCAGCAACACATCGGATACACCGATCACACTCAGACTGACTAACGTTCCGCTTTCAGAAGCGCTCCGTTACACTGCTTCGCTGGCACAATTGAAATATCGGGTCGAGCCAAATGCGGTGGTCATCGAGCCCCTTTCAAGTGCGAACCAGGACCTCGTAACCAATGTTTACAACGTCCCTCCCTCATTTCTCGCAGGGGCCGATCTAGGGGGCGGCGGGACCTCGGCGGCAGACCCATTTGCGGAACCGGCCGAGGGAGGTAGTGGCGTTGTCTCTCGTCGCCGGACTGCCAAGGATGTGCTTGAGTCAGCGGGCATCACCTTCGGCCCAGGTTCGTCGGCGGCCTACAATGCCGAAACCGGCCAGCTGATCGTCCGCAATAACCAGGAGCAAATGGAACTGGTCGAGGCTTACACCGAGCCGATTGATAGTGCCCCTTCGCAAGAGTCTGATCTCCTTCACGGTGGAGTCTCTCTCTCGGTCGATTTTGGTGATGAAGCCGACGAATTTGGACTCGGTTTACTTGAGGACAAAATCCCCTTTCTTGGCGACCTCCCTGCGGTCGGGCAACTCTTTGAGCAGAACTTAGATGTTGGCAACCAACGCAGCGAAGCGCTCTCGCAGATCACCCTCGATGAGCTGAATCTGGAAAACCAAACTCTCGCCGAAGCCGCCCGCATCCTCAGCGAGCGACTCTCCGAAGCCGGTGGCGATCAATTTTCGGCGATTGCTCCCTCCTGGGATATCACCGTAGCAGGCAATGATGCCGAAGGCGTTGCCGATTCAGAATCCGACCAAAAAATCAACCTTCGCCTCACCAAGGTCACTGTGCTTGAGGCGCTCGATCAGATTGCGGCAGCGACTGACAATCAATACCGGGTCACTGCCAGTGGCATTGTCATCGCGCCTCGCGGGGTGCCACTGGAGCCGATGGAGTCGATCTCTCTGCCGGTGCCAGAAAGCGAATTCCAGACGGTCGCCGCCAGCGGCGAAATTCGACATCGTCACGCTCGCGAAGTGCTTGCTGAGCTGGGAATCCAGTTCCCCCCCGGCTCTGGCGCGACTTACAATCCGGGTTCCAGTCGTCTCGCGATTCGCAATACCCAGGCAAACCTCGAAGCAGTAGTTGCTCATTACTCAGAAGTGATGGCTGCTGATCTGGCTTCCTCGGACGCTTATGGATCCGAAGCAAGCACCTTTGCGAGAGACCATCGAAGAGACTTCGGCGCCACTCAGGATCTTCGTGGATACGATG
>JBCCBR010000244.1:0-5879 GCA_039033935.1 Verrucomicrobiota bacterium | reverse complement strand
TTTCGCTGTAGCGATGAAAGAGGTCGACAGGTTGCCACGGCCCGGCATCGATCGATACTTCGAGGACACCCGCGTCGGGGCCGGCCAGAACAAAGGCCCCAAGGAAGCTCCCCTGAAAAGAGTAGTAGAGATAGCTACCGACCTCATCAGATCGCAGCGCGTGGAACTTTTCGTAGTCACTCCGGATGCCACCCGTAGGCAGCAGCTGCCGAGAAACCGGCGCCCATTGCCAGCCGCCCAGCCAATTGACGTCCTGAGGATCGACGAGACGAGCATTACCGTAGTGAGCCGGATCGAGCGGATCACGCAATGAGACAACCTGAGGCGTCTCGCCTGAAATGGTGTCTTCGATGACGGAGATAATCAGGTCTGAAGCGAAGCGATAGCCTTCTTGATTCGGATGGACGCCACCGTAGTTCTCCTTCCAGCTCATTCGCCCCGACTCAATTTCGGCCGACAAGGCAAGGCCTACATCGACACTGGGTATCTGGTAATGGCGTGCGACTGATTTGTGTGCCGCCACGCTGATCGCTTCGTCGCCAGCTTTCAGTTTATCCAAAATCGACAAGTTCACGAACTGCACGGAGATCATGTCTCCAGTCGGGTTCGCTGCGAAATACTGCCGAACAATCCCCTCCAAGCCGCGCGCGGCGCGCTCTTGGCTATGGCCCGCATCCTGATCGTCATTTACCGCAAACTCGACCACGAGCAAATCGACATCCCCTTTCGAAAGGACATCGCGGTCCAGTCTGAAGGCGCCCGACTGAGAGCAAGTCGAACTCAGGCCTGCGTTGATGAAGGTGAAGTCAACGTCACTCCAGTTTTCCCGAAGCCAGGCAGGCACCATCGCGTTGTGGCCCTTCGCATTTTGAGTAATTGATCCTCCGATAAATGCGACCGTAGCCTCCCGCTCTTTTTCCATGCGAGCGACAAAATTTGGAACGCCCCCAGCTAATTCCAACCACGGCGGATTCTCGGCAAGAGCTTCTGTGGTTGCAGCGCAGATGATGATTAAAGGAACGCAAAAAATGGCTTTCATCGATGACGGAGACCGAGTAAACCCGCATTCTCAGATCTCATGAAATGCTTTTCTGCCCTCATTGCGGTATTCCTCACGACCCTCTCGACTACCGACCCAGCGCTCGCCGATCAGGGTCCTAACTTGCTTGTCATCATGGTCGATGATCTCGGCTTCGGTGATCTCTCAATCAACGGTGCACCGGATCTGAAGACGCCTCACATCGATGCTTTGATGAAGGCAGGGATGAAGTTTGACAGCTTCTACGCCAACTGCCCGGTTTGCTCGCCGACCCGCGCCTCGTTTCTGACCGGGCTCTATCCTGATCGAGCCGGGGTTCCCGGTGTGATCAGGACTCGTCAGGGAGGAAAGCCAACGAGCTGGGGCGATCTGCGGAATGACGTCACCACCCTACCGCAGCTACTTGGCTCGGCAGACTACGACACCGCCCTGATCGGGAAATGGCACCTTGGCCTCGAAAAGCCGGATCGCCCTCACGACATCGGTTTCGATCTCTTTCACGGCTTCCTCGGAGACATGATGGATGACTACTACATCCATGAGCGATTCGGGAATAACTACATGCGCTACAACGATGAGGTGATCGATCCGGAGGGTCATGCCACAGATCTCTTCACCGACTGGGCGATCGATTACTTCAAAAAACGGAAAGACGCTGAAGACCCATTTTTCCTCTTCCTTTCCTACAACGCACCTCACACCCCCATCCAACCACCTCAGGACTGGCTCGACAAAGTCATCGCTCGCGAGGAAGGCATCGACCCGAAAAGGGCTGCGCTCGTCGCTCTCATCGAACACCTCGACGATGGGATCGGCCGGGTCGTTGCCTCACTCAAAGAAGAGGGGCTCTGGGAGAACACCGTCACCGTCTTTACCAGCGACAACGGTGGCCAGAGTAATGTCGGGGCCCGGAATCTCCCCTGGAATGGAGGCAAACAGCAGATGCTCGATGGCGGAATTCGGGTCGCCACAAGCGTGACCTGGCCCGGGACAATCGAGGCAGGAACCGAACAACCCGATCACCGCTCTCTGACCATGGATCTCTTCCCAACTCTCGCCGATCTAGCGGGAGCCGAAATCGATTTTGAGATCGACGGGCGCAGTTTCCTGCCGGTGCTTCGAGGCGAAGCTTTGGAAGACGACGACCGCACGCTATTCTGGGTCCGTCTCGAAGGGAACCGGGCCTACGGGGGACTCCCCTACCACGCCGCGATGAAAGGTGATTGGAAGTTGCTTCGGAATTCATCCTTCGAGCGCTACGTGCTTTACAACCTGGCCAATGATCCCGGGGAAACAAAACCGCTCGGTCCAGACCAAGCCCCGAAAAAATACTGGGAACTGTTCGATGAACTCATGACGCACATCAACGAGGCGGGGCGCTACTCGTGGCAGCGGGAAATACCATGATTGATCGGAGGACTGCTCATGGGGTAGAACTCTCAGGCTACGGAAGATCTGTCCTCGGAGCTCCTCTCTGCTACCTCCCACCGCGCTCGGATTCGTGCCGATTGTTAATCATCGCCGGCCTTCATGGTGAGGAGCCCGAGACCACCGTTGCGCTTTCTCGTGCCTTCCGTTCGCTCGCTGCGGAAAAACTCTGCGATGGCGTCGCCTTGATTTTCGCCGCCAATCCCGATGGCCTCGCCCTCGGCACGCGAGGCAATGCGAACGGTGTAGACCTGAATCGAAATTTCCCCGCCTCAAACTGGCAACCCGATCCAACCACCTGCCGATGGCATGTCGACGAAGAAGAGGAAGTTGCGATCGAGACCGGAAGCGCCCCGGCATCCGAGCCGGAGACTCAGGCTTTACTCGATCTTATCTCTTTGCTGGAGCCGACATGCATCGTGTCTCTCCATGCACCGCTAGCCTGCATTGACGATCCCGACCAGAGCCCCCTGGCGCAACGCCTCGCTTCCGGCACGGGACTGCCGCTGGTCGAGCAGATCGGTTACCCCACTCCAGGTTCGATGGGGTCGTGGGCGAGCGAGCTAAATCAGAGACTGATCACCTGGGAGTTCCCGCCCGAATCTGTCGAAGCTCTCAGCAAGACCCAAGTCCCGGTTCTCATCGAACTGCTCAGTAAAGCAGATTACTGATCGGAAGAGCTTAGCGAAAGATCCACCACAAGTTGCCAGGAACTCGCCATGCTGAGAAACTCTGGTAAGTTTTGGCGGTTTGTAACCGTAGATTCAGTTCGATCCGTCTCTCCCGATGATGCGCTTTGCAATCCTCGTTTCTGTTTTCTCTGTCCTGACCCAGTTTTCGCTGCAGGCGAAACCGACTTTCTCAGCCGCACCGACTTTCCATCGCGATATCGCTCCAATTGTCTACGCACACTGCATGGTCTGCCATCGCGTCGGTGAAAGTGCTCCGTTCGCCCTCACCAACTACGAAGAAGTCTCAAAAAAGGCGCGCACGATCGAGCGGGCGGTCGAGGATCGCTACATGCCGCCTTGGCACGCCGGTGAGAGCAGTCCTCATTTTCTGGATGAACGTCGGCTTTCTGATGAAGAGATTGCGACCATCGTCGCCTGGGTCGATGGCGGAAAGCTGGAGGGAGATCCGGCCGATGCGCCAGAGAAGCCGTCTTTCCCGACTGGCTGGCGGCTCGGTGAACCCGACATGGTTCTGACGATGGATGCCGGGTATTCGGTTCCAGCCGACGGCCCTGATATCTATCGCAACTTCGTGCTGCCGCTCGATCTCGCGGAAGACAAGTGGATCAAAGCAGTTGAGCTGCGAGCCTCCGCACCCACCGTAGTACACCACGCGCTCTACTTTTTGGACGACAGTGGCACCGCCAGAAAACTGGACGGAAAAGACGGACAGCCCGGCTTCACGGGAATGTCATTCCGCCAAAGTGGATCGCTCGGCGGTTACGTCCCGGGGACGACCCCGCGCCTGCTCCCCGGAGACCTTGCTCGCCCCCTTCCAAAAGGCTCCGACCTGATTCTTTCGTCCCATTTCCACCCCTCAGGAAAACCCGAGTTAGAACAGACTCAGGTCGGGCTCTACTTCGCCGATGCTCCGCCGACTCGGACGCTTCACGAAGTGCAGGTTCCACCAGCGTTTGGACGAAAGGCTGGGATCGATGTTCCGGCGAATGAAACGCTCACGATCACCGATTCGTTCACGCTCCCAGTCGAAACCGAGGCTGTCGCGATCAGCGGGCATGCGCACTACATCTGCGATTCGATGACGATGGTGGCGACACTTCCGGACGGCACTGAGCAAGTGCTTCTCGATATCCCGGAATGGGATCTCGACTGGCAGGACACCTACTACTTCGGCGAAGAATACATCCTCCCATCAGGAACCCTCCTGACGACGACCATCACCTACGACAACACGGCGGAGAACCCATCCAACCCTTTTCACCCGCCTCAACGAATCAAGTGGGGCCGCGACTCAACAGATGAGATGGGGAGCATCACCCTACTCGTAGTCCCTGCTGAGCAGGATGACTCCACGCAATTGACCCGCTCAGTGAGACGGGAGCATGCCGAACTCTTTGCGGAGCTCGCCAAGGAGTTGATCAATAGCCGAGTCGCTGATCGGCTGCCCCAGATCGTCCGCGGTCTCGACGGCGATGGCGATGGACAGCTCCACGCGACCGAGTTGCCCAGTCGGATGCGCAAAGCTCTTCTCCTGAGACTTGACGCAGATGGCAATGAGACTCTCGATGCCGCAGAAATTCAGGCCCTTCAGGATTGGCTGATCAGCCTGCGCGAAGGTAGCGTCGAGTCCTAGCTAGGCATTCCATGATTTCCCGCTGGTTCGTGCTCGCGTCACTCGTTTTTGCTTGGGATGTCGTTCATAGCGAAGAGACAGAAGAAGCAGCAAGGCTGGATCTTTTCGTGGCCGTCGACTGTCCTATCGCCAATGCCTATGCTCCTGAAATCAATCGCCTTCACCGCGATTTTCAGCCGCAAGGTCTCCTGATCAGGCTTGTTTACCCAGACCCAACTCTCACTGCCGAAGCGTTGCAGACTCATCGGTCGGAGTATCAGCTCACGCCCCCTCAAGTGGTCGACGAAACCCACGAGGCTGTCACCGCCGCTGGCGCCACCATTACTCCAGAAGCTGCCCTTTTCGACTCAGACGGCGTGCTACGATACCGCGGTCGGATCGATAACCTGTTCACCGCTCTCGGCGATCGTCGGCGAGTCGTCTCCTCTCGAGATCTTCGTGATGCGATCGAGCGAGTGCTCGCGGGAGAGACTTTCTCCTTGATTGAGACCGAGGCGATCGGTTGCTCAATCGAACCGCTCGAACCAGTCGTCAGAGTCGAAGGCTGAGCTTTCGAGAGGACTCGTGGAGATCAATCTCAACAGACGAAACTCGGGAGCTTTGGTTTTCGCTTTCTTGGCACGATTTTGCGATGAGGTCCTCCCCGCAAGTCACCGCAGCCCCTCGAGCTCAAGCAGCGCCCGCTTTCGCGGAAGGCCTCCGGCATATCCCGTGAGGTGTCCATTCGCGCCAATGATGCGATGACAGGGTATCACAATGCTGAGTCGGTTCGCCCCCACCGCTCCTGCGACCGCTCTCGCCGCGCCTGGTTTTCCGACGCGGACTGCCAGATCTGAGTAGCTCATCAGCTGGCCTGGTTTCATAGCGAGGAGAGCTTCCCAGACCAGTTGTTGATGGGCTGTCCCAGGGAACTGGATCGGAGCTCGGAACCTTGCATCTCCGGTTTCAAAAAACCGATCAAGCTCCCCGGAGACTTGCTTCATTGGGACGGTCTCACCGGGTGAAAAGGTCAACCGGGTCCGCTTCGAGAGAGTCTCAAACTGAGCCCGAAGCTTCCGCCGATTACAAAACTGGATCAAATAGACGG
>JBCCBR010000243.1:0-5958 GCA_039033935.1 Verrucomicrobiota bacterium | reverse complement strand
GGAGGAGTCGCTGCTCGTTGGGGTTTTCGCGGCCGACCCGGAGACCAGCTACGGCTACGCCGGGGCGGCGGCAGCAGCCGCGAGATTACTCGGTTGGGATGAGTATCTGGAGTCTGCCATCCGTGCCTGGGATTGGGCTGAGGCGAACGAAACGGAGCAACTCGCTGCTTTGCAGAAACGCCGCCCGGATCGGGTCAAGAAGGCTACCCGTGACACGACCGCGGCAAAGGGCCGTGCCGCGATCGAACTGTTCCGTGCAACGGGTGATCCGAAATACCACGACGCTATCAACCGTGAAATGCTGGCGGATCTGCCCAACGCCTCGGCCTATGCCATGGTTACCGAGTCGGAAGCGAATGCCGACTTGCGGGAAGCTGCGCTTGAGCTCATTCGGAAGAAAGCAGACGAGGCCGTCTCATTTTCGAGCAAGAATGGCTTCAATCTGGCGATGGCAGATCACCTCTATCTGCCAATGATGGGCTACGCCTCGATCTGGTCGGTTCCAGGATCGGGAAATCCGAATCCGTTGGTGCGGGCGCATTACCACCTCGGGGAAGAGCGCTTTCTGGCTGCTCTGATCGGCTCGGCACTTTACTCAGCGGGGGCTAATCCGATGAATCGGATCTACACGACAGGGCTCGGGCCTCTCGAGCGGCAGCCATCCCGACCGCTGCACCTCGACTACCGACGGAGTGGTCAAGCTGTCCCTGAAGGCATTTCAGTCTATGGCCAGAGTGATCCGGCGATGAATTACGGTTTCGATGCCTTCGCTCACCAGTGGTACTTGAACCGTTTTGGGGGCGTTGATTCGAAGCAGTGGCCGACCGCAGAAGCCTACATCGATCTCGGCATGTGGCCGGCGATGAACGAGTACACCGTGGCCCAGAATCTCGGCCCGACTGCCTTCGTCTGGGGATACCTCGCGGCGCGAGGGCGCTAGTGTGCATCAGCCACTAATACCCTGGATCTTGTGCCGAGACTGGATTCCGCTTGGCAAGGCGCACGGGAGGCTTCAACCTCGTCGCGATGCGTTTTGTCACCTGTCTCATTTCCACTCTTTTCTCCACCACCCTGTCGTACGCCGAGAGGCCATTGAATGTGCTCTTTATCGCCGCCGACGATATGAATTGCGATCTCGGGGTCTACGGCCATCCCGAGGTAAAAACGCCCCACCTCGAACGGCTCGCAAAAATGGGGGTGCGCTTCGACAGAGCCTATTGCCAGCAGCCACTCTGTGGCCCGAGCCGGGTCAGTATCATGACCGGTCTGCGCCCCGACACACTCGACATGCACACGCTCAAGCATGAGCTGCGGCAGAAAAATCCGGACGTCCAGACATTGGGGCAACTCTTTCAAGAGCATGGGTATTTTTCGGCTCGGTCCGGAAAGATCTACCATTATGGAAATCCGAGTATGATCGGGACAGATGCCAACGACGACCCAGCGACCTGGAATGAGCGGGATAATCCTGCCGGGATTGACAAAACTCGAGAAGACGAAATCCATCGCTTTGCGCCCTTGAAAGGAAAGGGCCTCGGGATTTCGATGGCGTGGTGGGACCCGGTCAGTGCCGATGAAGAACACACCGATGGCTTGGTCGCGAGCCGAGTGATCGATTGGATCGAAGAAAAGAAAGACGAGCCGTTTTTTCTCGCGGCCGGTTTTTACAATCCGCACTGCCCCTATGTCGCGCCGAAGCGCTATTTCGATCTTTACCCGCTCGAGTCGATTACGGTGCCCGATCTCATCGCGGCAAAGGAAGATCTCAAGGACGTCCCACCGATGGCGATCCAACGCGACACGCGGAACTGGCCTTATTTTTTCGGGCTCGATGAGGCTGCCGCGCAACGCTGCAAGCAAGCCTACTTCGCCTGCCAGACCTTCGTCGATGCCCAGGTCGGGCGCTTGCTCGATGCGCTTGAGGAAAACGATCTGATCGATCACACCGTCATCGTTTTCTGGTCGGACCACGGTTACTTTTTAGGAGAAAAAGGCCTCTGGTATAAGCGCAAAGCGTTTGAGCGGTCTGCGCGGATGCCCCTGCTGATTGCCGCTCCAGGAATGGCTCAGGATGCAGTCGCCCAGCAGCCTGTCGAGTTGCTCGATATCTTTCCGACCCTGGCTGACCTGTGCGATTTTCCGGTAGGGGATCACCTCGAAGGCGCATCGCTTCGGCCCATTCTCGAGGATCCTGAGGCGGAGTGGGCGAAACCAGCAGTCACCCAAATCTGGCACAATGCCAACGCCTGGGGCTACTCGATGCGGACCCCACGCTGGCGCTACACCGAGTGGCTCGAAGGAGAAGCCGGGCGGGAACTCTACGATCACGCGACTGACCCAGAAGAAGTGCATAACCTGGCAGATCTCCCGGAGCATGCCGATCTGGTGAGTGAGTTCTCCGAGCAACTTTCTGAATATGTCGCTCTATCGCCCGAAAAGCGGAATCAATGATCGCTTTGCAAAAGGGAGACACTTGCGGTGCTGCTCGATTGATCGCGACTGCGCTCGCGGTGACTAGCATTCATCTTTTTGCATCCCCCTGGCCTGCCGATCAAGAGACGGAGTGGGCGGTCGATGGACTCGTTGATCCGGTAAAAGTCTGGGTGCCGGATGGGATCGAAGAGCTGGCCGAGGGAGAGAGGCTCCCAACCTTATTCTATTATCACGGGACCGGAGGTCAGCCGACCACGCTACCGCCAAGATCGCTCGCTGAGGCAGCGGACTGGATCATTATCGGGATGTCTTATCAGGCGCGGGGACGCTACGACTACAGCCCGGAAGAGCTGCAGCAGACCATCAGGCTGAGGCAGGGCATCACCCAGCAACTGAACCGTCATCTCCCGATTGATCCGGCAAGGATTTATGTAGGTGGCTTCAGCAAAGGCGGGTGGGTCTCTGCGATGCAGCTGGAGCAGGATGGCTCCCTCGCGGGCGGTGCGATTCTGGGAGCGGGATCTTTGAAGCGGGCTGGCGATCCTGCGGTGGCCCCGTTCTGGAGGCCGAAGTCGGTCTACGTCGGCATTGGAGAAAGCGATGGCAATCTGGCAATGAGCCTGCGTGCCGCGCGTGATTTCGAGGCGCTCGGCGCTCGAGTGACTTTTGATGAGTGGTTGGGGGTGGGACATCAGTATCCTAGCGAAATGGAATTGCTTCGGCAGTGGTGTCGCATCGAATACCTGCAGCGACGCGACGAAGTCGACCTGGGCCAGGATCTTGAGTTGCTGGCGGAAGCGACTGAGTGGCTTGAAGACAGCATGGCTGAATTGAATGATAGTCAGAGCATGGATTTCGAGCGTCTCCTGCGGCTCAGAGCTCTGCGGACTGCGCCTTTCTTTGGGTATGCGGACGGGGAAGTGAGAGGGGATCTTGAGGACGAGCTTGCTGCGATGCAGGAAAAGCCTGAAATGACTGAGGAGCTCGCTGCCGAAGCTCGGTATCGAGAAATCCTGATGCGGGAGTCTCAGGATCGGTTCGTCACCACCCTGATCCTGAGCAACCGTGGCTATGCCGATCTGGCGGAATCAGTCGGCGATACCTGGTTTGGAAAACGAGCTGCGGCTGCCAAGGAGCGGACTGACAGAACGCTCGAGTCAGTCCCGCCGGAAGCGATCCGCGAAGCGGAAAAGGCTCTCGCGCAGTAGCGTTGCGGAGTGCCTTTCCGACTCGCTTCTGCCCGACTGACGGCGTCTTGCTCTGGACGACGTGAGTTTCCGAGGCGAAGGGAGACTGATGTCTGAACCTGAGTCCGCCAGTCCTCGTCGTACGCCACTTGCGCTCCTCGGGGCACTCTATGTTTCGCAATCGGTCCCGCTCGGATTTTTCATTGTCGCGCTCCCGGCGATTGCCCGATCAGAAGGCCTCAGCCTCGAGCGGGTCGGGCTGCTCCAGACGCTGGCCTTTCCATTCCTCCTGAAATTTCTGTGGGCCCCGCTAGTAGACCGCTTTGGGGCGAGGCGCGGGCACTTCACTTCGTGGATTATTCCTCTGCAGATTCTTTCGCTGCTCGCAGTCGTGGGTCTGGCGATGCTGGAGCCCTTTGCGGCGCTCTCAGACGCCGGGGGAATTGCAACTCTTTTGGTGTTTTTGCTGACCACGATCTTCATGGTCAGCGCGGCGACTCAGGACGTCGCGACGGATGGACTCGCGGTTCGTCTCGTGCCGCGAGAGCGCAGGGGATTCGCCAACGGGGTGCAGGTCGGTGGCTATTATCTGGGACAGATTCTCGGTGGAGGACTCGCCCTCGTCCTCTACGGGCAACTAGGCTGGAAGGCATCGCTTTTGATCATGGCAATCCCGCTCGGGCTGCCGCTGCTCTTTTTGATCAGTTTTCGGGAGAGCGAGTTCGGCGCAAAACCAGAGGCAACGAAATCCCGAATTGGCTTTGTCAGCCTGAAGCAATTTTTCGCCCGCTCTGGAATTTGGATCTGGATCGTGATTCTGCTTGGATACCGGGCCGGCGAGCAGATGGCTCTCGCGATGCTCAATCCAATGCTGGTCGATTTCGACTACTCGCTTGAGACCGTCGGCCTCATCGTCGGGTTGGTTGGTTCTCTCGCATCTCTTCTCGGAGCGCTCAGCGGCGGGGCGCTCGTGCAACGACTTGGCCGGAAGCGCTCACTCGTCATGCTCGGTGGATGCCTCGCCGTGGCTCTCCTCAGTTACCTCTTGCCTGCGACGACTGGAGCACTCTGGAGCGTCGTCCTCGCGGTTAGTCTGGTTTCCTTTGCCGGCGGGGCTGCCACCGCCGCGCTTTACACCGCGATGATGGACCGGTGTCGCTACCAAAGCTCGGCGTCTGACTTCACCGTGCAGCAATCACTCTGTGCTGTCGGGCCCCTCGTGGCGGTTGGGTTCAGCGGTCTATCGGCGGCTATGTTAGGGTATACAGGTCACTTTTTGCTATCGGCGGTTCTTGCCGGAGGCGTCGTTGTGTTTGTGGCAATGTTTCTGAAGGCTGATCGAGGTGAGGAAGTTGGCGACCAGTAGGCGGCGTGAGGTGTTTTAAGGTGCGAAGGTGCGAAGCGGTGACCAGCGCAGTCTGGTGACTGCGGGATTTTTTTGGATTCTGTCGCGTCGTTTTGGCCTTGCCTTAATTTGGCGAGAGGGTGATGACCGACTGCCTCGCGATGAGTTCGCTTTGGAAAACCTGGAGGCCGGGTTCGGGCTTGGATTCACCCAGCTGTTCGAGGATGGCCGATGCTGCTGCCCGGGCCATTTCCGAGATTGGCTGAGCGAGGGTCGTCAGGGGCGGATCGATCAGCGTTGCCCAGGGCTGATCATCGAAAGCGACCACTGAGAGATCGCTGGGAATGACGAGGCTCTGCTCGCGACAGGCTTCGAGCAGCCCAAGTGTATTCTGGCCTCCAAGGGAAACGCAGGCGGTTGCTTTGCCTGAGCCGGCAAAAAATTCCGAAACAGCGAGACGCGAAGCTGTTTTTTCGTAGCTGCTGCCAATCAGCAAGCCGGCATCTTCTGGGAGTTGATGCTGAGTGAGTGCTTCAAAGTAACCGGCCACTCGATCGCGATCGGCCTTACTTTCAGGGTTGCCTCGCAGGCAGAGAATTGTGCGATGACCTTCGCTGATGAGATACTCGGTCGCCTTCCTCGCATCGTTTCGGTGATCGGCAGAAATCTGAAAGACTGGATTCGCGGTCTCGGCGAGGCGATCAAACATCACCATGGGTAGGTCGTCGGCAGCGGCGTCTTCCAGTGCGGGATGAGATTCGCCGACCGGGGCGACGATGAGGCCGTCGACCTGTCGCTCCTTCATATTGCGGAGCAGTTGCGCTTCGATTTCGATCTGCTCGCGCGAGTCCCCGATAATGAGGGCGTGTTCGCGATCTCGCAACGGGGCTTCGATTTCCTGGAGGAAGCGCGCGAAGAACGGGTTGGCAATATCGGGAACCACCACACCGATCGTCATGGTGCGGCCCGAGCGGAGATTGCGTGCCAGCTGGT
>JBCCBR010000242.1:0-5969 GCA_039033935.1 Verrucomicrobiota bacterium | reverse complement strand
CTCCATCGACCCGGAACTCTTCGAGGATTTCCACCTTGATGGAGAGGTCGTCGACTAACTGAGTCCAACCGAGTGAGGGTGAGAACAGCTCGAACAGGAGGGTGCCCTGAATGCATCGCTCCTGAGCCTCAGCACGCCAGTCTAGCATCCTAGGCAGGGCTCGATTTTGTCCACTCGCGGAACCTGGCTGATTACTCTGCAGACGCCCCTTCGGAAACTGCGGCCGCTCCGGATCTTCAGGATGCGGTCCCCCGGCATCTCCATTGCAGATGAAAAGAATCCCCGCCTCCGAGAGGGTGTAAAAACGCCCCAGACCCCTCGCATCGTGGTCTTCGATTTCCAACGGGACGACCTGCCCATGCCCCGGGAAACTGTGGCGAGAGTTGACTCCACCGCGCCTCCCGTCGGTAAACTGAGCCGATTGCTGATCCTCTTCCCACTGGCGTTCGGAATAACGATTGGGCCTCAGTTGATCGTCATACAGATTGGTGCAGCGGATGTAGTCGAACACCTGGGCGAGGATCTGATCTCTATCTTCTCCGAACTGATCTTCAAGCGACGATCCATATCCAGGCAGGGGACGACTGGTGAGATCCTGGAGGTAGGCAAAGATCTCCTGATTTCGCTGGATCTCGGTCCAATCCTCAGTCGGACTGTCGGAATTCTGGCGTTGGAAAGAGTAGAGAAAACGCTCCGCCTGGTCGGGTTTTTCCGCTGAATCCGGATTCCCAATCGAACTGCAGAAACGAATCAACTCATCAAGCGCCGTGCGGTGTTTGCCGGCCTCGGTTTCCAGTTCCGAATGGGTCGGCCAGATGCTGATACGCGGCTCATCGAAGACATTCAGTTCAGGTGCGCGACTGTGGGTCGTGAGAAAAAAACGGCTGCGTGCGAGGATTTCGCTGGCAGCACTTTTCTGGTCTCCGATTGCCCCGAGCGCATTGATCGAGCGATCGGCCTGGAACAGATACTCGTCGACCGACGGGTAGAGATGGGAGCGCCCGCGGGGGGCGGCTTTGCTCTGACGAAAGGGCACCACGGCTGCTTTTGATCCACCCCAAGCCGTCTTTGGAGTCGCGTCGATGAGGATGCGCTTTTGCCAGGGCTGGAGCGTCTCGCCGGGAAATAATACCGAACTCAGGGCCGTCTGCGCGGGATGTCCTGGAAATCGCGAATACTCCCGCTTCGTCGGCTGGGACCATCCGTAGGCGCGATCATCTTTCTCTTTGCGATTGGCCCCCTCCCCTTCCGGTTTGGGACCAGCCGCCCTTGGCGTGTCCCAGAAGGTAGGCTCGGAGGCCGTATTCAGATTGACCTTCGCGGTCTCGTCATCGGTCCAGAATGCGATACGGGCTGCGATCGGATTTTTATCGGTCGTCAGTCCCGTCCCCTCAGTGAAGCCCCCCTGTCCATCAGGGACGTAGGCGACAAACTCATTGGCTTCGTTCAGCACGCCAGTCGTACCATCTCGCAACTGATAGAGCCACTTCACCGGCATCGGCAAGGCCTCGGAGCCGGAGTCTGAAATTGGCTGCTGAAGTGGGCTCGGCGCAATCTCTGTCGTGTCAAAACGAAAACCCTCGACCGCTTGGGCGGTCAGAGCGGCTGGATCTACGATTGGAAAGTAGGCTTTCGAATCTCGCAGAACCGGTTCATTGAGGTCCACCCAACGAGCCGGTTGATCGGACCACTGGGATGAGCTCTCCAGAAAATCGAGGGTCGCGAACTCGAGCTCTTCACCAGAGACAACCATGCGGTCATCCGAATAGAGTTTGTATCCAGCATCAAAGTCTCCATCTGCGTTGTAGGTGCGAATCGCCCCGGGCTGACTCGCCCACACCCGTGTTTGGTCGCCGGTCGCTGTTCTCACCTGTGAGATCGCGAAGTTGACGGCCTGCTGACTCAGTCCCGAAACGGCGATCCCATCACCGTAGATTGATGAAGCGCGGTGAGCATCCCTCGTCGATACCAACATGACAATTGAGGTCATGCTGATGAGCGAGATCAGAACGAGCACAATCACCAGCGCGATGCCACGCGAGGATGGTGCCCCTCTGCGGGGGGGCTTGCGAGGGTTTTTCAACGGAGAACCGGGGATCAGTCCAGCTCCTTTGTATTAAACCACTTATGACTCGACAAGCAGATAATCGATCTTTCGCTAATGTGCTGAGCGATAAGCCAGCAGGCCTACTATCGCTGTGATATTGAGAACGACTCTAGCGACCGAACCACCAGCCGTCGTCAGCCGAGCGTAAAACCAGCGCTGCCGGTGATTCTTCGGGGCAGCGACTGGTCTGAATCGTTGGCAGATTCCGAAAATCAGGCAGTCAGGCTGCCTGCGATTCTTCGATCAGTTTCGCAATCTCAGCCAGACTCGTGAAGCTATTCTCGGTGATCAGATCGTCTGGGATGGAGACATCAAACCGCTCTTCGAGGTCGAGCAGCAAATCGATCGATGCCATGGAATCGAGGCCCACTTCACCGAGATTCTGCTCGATCCCGAGATCGTCTTCCGCCTTCAGAAATTTGAGGTGAGGGCGCACCACTGCTTCGATGGCGCCGAGTGTTTCTGTTGCGTTCATAAGTCTTCTATTTTGGAGGGTAAAAGATAGTCAGGAGGCCTCGACATGGCCCTGTCTGATATGGGAGACGGAGACAACCTCATGATTTTTATAAACCACCTCAGCCGGGGCTCGGCGGCTCAGAAAACCAATCACGCTACCAGTGAGGCCGTATGCGCCGACATTGGGGATCCGGAGGAGATCTCCAATTTCGATTCGCGGAATTTTGATTCTGCGACCGATGCAGTCGAGTGGGGTACAGAGCTGCCCGACCACGTCGACCTGGATTTCGTCATTGCCAAGTCTCTCGTTCGGAACTTCCAGATCGATTGAAAATCTTGGGATTCGCCCAAGACCGGCCATGCCCCCGAGGTGATGGATCCCGGTATCGAGAATCAGAAACTGACGGTCATCTTTGGAAAGCTTGAGGTCCATCACCCGGGTCACCAGGGTGCCGCTAGAACCAACCGCAAACCGGCCCGACTCAAACCACCACTCGGCCTGCTGTGCCGCCTTGGAACTCAGAAAAAGACTCTTGAGCCCTTCTTTGAGAGCGAGCAAATCATCTCCTCGGCCGCTGTGCGAATACGGCCACGGGAAGCCGCCTCCCAGGTTAAGGACTTCGAGCGGGAATCCGACTATTTCTGAAAGCTCCTCAGCTATCGTGACAGCCGATTCGAAGCACGAGAGGAGAGCCTCGGCATCGCCGATCTGAGTTCCCCAGTAAATGTGTATTCCGACCACTCTGACCCGGCTGCTGACACCCTTGAGAAGGCTAGCCCCCTCAGATCGCAGCACATCCTCTTCAAATCCAAACTGACTCGGGACTCCCGACATCGCGAGCTTGGCCTGAGGCGCAGTCATCGGATTGATCCGCAACAGCACCCGAACCTCCTGTTCGAGCCGATCAGCCGCTGAGGCGAGGCGTCTCAGATCAGGCTCGGACTCAATCGAGAATTGGCGGACCCCAGCCTCGAGCGCCTCGATTAACTCAAGCTCCGACTTTCCCGGACCGCCGTAAAGGGCCTTCGTAAAATCAAACCCAGCGAGTCGAGCTGCCTCGATTTCTCCTGGTGAAGTCAGGTCAGCCTCACATCCCGCTTCGCGAATCTCTCGGGCAAGGGATGGAAGCGGATTCGCCTTGAACGAATACATCAGTCGAGGATTGGCCTCGCTGGGAAAAAGACTTTGGAGGTGTCGGACCTGCGATTGCGCCTCGACCGCGTCGTAGGCGTAAAAAGGTGTCCCGTATTCAGCCGCTAGTTTCTCCCAGAATGCCTCGGCCTCTCCCGCGGAAACGGGAGCTTCGGCCACAGCGACTGAAGTTGGGTTGTCGGTCATCTGATTCATTCGTAAACGATATTTACAATAAAAACCAGATTTTTAAGACAATCAAGCAAAGCTTTGCTCTGCATCTTGTACTTTAAGAAACGGGCTGATCCTCGGTCTCAAGCGACGAAGACTCGGACTCACGGCAGCACGACGGTGCCTGTGATAGGCTCGATCAGCTCCTGATAGAGCGACTGATCGATCATGAAAACATCCGGCTGACCATCGACCTGACCGAAATAGAGTCGGTCGGTCGAGGATTTCGCGAAGCGGACAATCGTTTCGCTGTCAACGGGCTCGCCGGTCGCTCGATCGAGCTCACTGGTCGCGATAGTGAAAACAGCAGAGGGCTCGGCGAGTGCCTCGTAGGCGGATGCGAGCGATAGATTCCAGGTCGCAGCGGTGAGAGATCCGAGCCGATCCCGCAACGTCCTCGCAGACGATCGATCGAGAATTCCCCGAATTGATTCTCCCCCCCGGGTCGCATCCCACTGATCAATTTGATAATTGTATGCCAGCTCGAGCGGCTCGCGCCCGACCACTTCCCGCTTGATACCCCTCAGCTGAAAGGAATTGAAACTCAGCACCGAGAGCGAACGCCACTTCAGCGGATGCGAAGGCACCAGCGAGAGAAAGCCCGGATCGAGCTCGTAAACATGGGGCTCTCCTTCAAAGCTCGCGAAGAGTCGGGCGTCCTCAGCATCCTGCCAGCCGAGATTGAGAACCCGTGAAAGCTGCTGCGGGGGTGCTGGATCACCACTTTCGTCAGCTTGTCCCGGCACTTTCAGATTGAATGTCACCCGTCGAGCCGGAGGAACCAGTCCGTAGGTCTCGAGATCGGTGGCTTCATCCGAAACAAACTCAAGAATTGCCGCATCATTGACTCCATCGATGAGACTCCCGACGAGATTGTTGTTCGCCTCACGCAACCGATTTTGATCTTTCAGCCGCCAGCGAGGTCCATTCTCAGTCTGTTGCGCGAAAAGCACGACGTCGGGATCGATCCGGCTCTGAATCGCGATCGACTCAAGGTATTCGCGCGGGATCGGGGCAAGAGCACGGCTTCGGATTTCATTCGGTGTTTCCGGCAAGTTCGCCAGAAAGTCGGAACTGAGACGATAAACGCTGGGGCGATCCGACATTCGCACTTCGACCCTCGGGAGCGGATCATCCTCAGCCGGTTCGGCGACTTGGCGGAGGAAAAGAGTCAGTGGTTGCTCAACGCCGTAGACCATCAACTGGACCAGGGCAGAATTTTCCGGCAAAGGATTCGGCAGATCAGCGTCTGCCGGGGCGTCTGGAAGCACCTCATCGAACTGTATCGCGGCCAACTCACTGAGCAATCGATCCACCTTGTCCGGGTCGGCCCACACCTGGATTGGATCGGCGATTGCCCAGTCACTTGGTGGCTGGGTGATCCGACGCTGCAGCGCGATCTGACCAGTAGGCTGACGCACCACCAATTGCACGACTCGCTCCACCGGAGCCCCCAGCACATTCCGATCGCGCAGGGTTAGGAGCGGCAACTCAAGCCAGGGGCGGAGGGTCCCCGCATCGATCACGTGGACTGCCGAGTCACCGTCGCGACTTGCGTAAAGCGCGTTGTCTTTCGGTGCCTCACCCCCAAGTGCAAAACTGGCGACGGGCTCTTTCTCGTCATCAGAAAAGAGCCGCACCCGGATCGTCTCGCGGTCACTCAGGCCAGATCCCTCGATCTCCCCGGACTCGAGCGTATCCGCGAGCGGGAGGTTATTGATCTGATCGAGCAAGGCCTGGATCAAAGGAGCATCCGCCCGATCTTGTTCCGGCGCGGTGAAAAACCACCCTCCCCCCATCTTTTCGGCGACGACGAGGCGATCGCCCTTGGCGATTTTCAACATCTCGATTTGCTCGATGGGAAATCTCACCAGCACATTGGCGAGCTGGGCGGCGCGCGCCCCGACATCAGGCTTTTGATCGACAAAATGGATCACAATGCCCAGCACAATCGCGACAAGACCCAGAATAGCAGTGTTGATCAGTCTCATGGCTTCGAAGATTCAGGCACGGCGCTTCCACCAGACAAAGCTGCCAACCATG
>JBCCBR010000241.1:0-6003 GCA_039033935.1 Verrucomicrobiota bacterium | reverse complement strand
GCGTCAACGTAGGCCCGGTTGTAGAGAGCCACGGTCGGGCAGATATGTCGCGGAAATGCCTGGAGCGCGGTGCCGATCGGGAAATGATCTCGGGCTAGTGATCTCAGTTCCACGACCAAATGCTCTTCGCTCTGTGACCGGTAGGTGCAGTCTCCGAGTTCAGGAATCACCACTCGCCGTTCGAGAGGATTCTCTGCTGCGATTGCCTTGAGCCCAAGATCGAGACACAGTCGGTCCGGGCCTGGGTGGGAAATGACCCGCGTCAGGACGCAGGCGGCAATTTCGAAAGGGAGATCGCGATGGCTCTCTCCGTAGCCGGTGTCCCAAAGTGCGACCGTTCCCGGGGAAAACTCCGACCGTATCTGGCTCTGGCGCGCATGCTCGAGGTGCAGAGGAAAGGTTGGTGAACCACCACGGATCAGGAGTGGGACGTCGATATTCTCTCTCCGCAACTGCTCGGTGAAGGAGTCGAGCAGGCTCATCGATTGGTCGAAAAGCTCTCTCCTCTCGCCGAGATCCGCGAGGTGATTGTGTCCGTCGTAGGCATGGATTCCAGCAAAGCGAATCATTTCGTTTTTCACCATCGCCTCCACAAGTGCGACCGCCTCCGACCCCGGACGAATGCCGGTGCGGCCCATACCGATATCGAGATCGAGGAAAAGTGAGACCGGCTTTTCAGCGAGAGTGACGATTGCGCTGAGAGTCGTCTCCGAGTCCACCAGAGCCGAAAACTGTGTTTCTGGAAAGCGCTGCATCAGCTCGACGAGGCGGTGCGGATTCGGACCCACCAGAGGGTAAGCGACGAGGATATCCGCGACCCCTGCCTCAGCCGCCATCTCCGCCTCAGCCAGTGTCGCGCACTTCACTCGTGTGATACCGAGCGAGAGCTGCTCTCTCACGATCGCCGAGCATTTGTGCGTTTTAATGTGAGGCCGCAGCAGCTCCGGGCGGTCGTCCGCGATCGTCAGCATTGCCCGAAGATTCCGAGAGATCGCTTCGCGGTCGAAGAGCAAGGCGGGGGAGGGGATGGTATCCGGATTGGGGAATGCCATGGAACTTTTGGCTTAGTGTTATCGTGGAAAATGTCGTCTCACTTTCAGGGTTATCTGAGCTAAAAGCGTAAGCAAAGCTAGTGACCAGAAAGGAAGAGTTAGAAATGAATAACGATTGTTCGATTCCACCCCAAATGTCCCCCAAACGATTTCGCGGGCGGGGGGATACGGGCGGGCGGCAGGGCTGAATGGATTAGCTTCTCGAGATTGCAGCTCGTCTTCGGAGAGATACGGCAAAAAAGATGACCAGCTTTCTAAATCTCCCAGGTCTCTTGACCCGCCCCAGTTGCTAAAAGTAAAAGAGAGCGAGCCTGCTTCGGCGCTAAGGCCAGCTAACATTCTGTAGTTCTTCAATCCGAAAGACCAAATGCCGAATCCGGAAGATACCCACGCAAGCAGGATTGAAAAAACAGGCAGGAAAACCAAAACCAGGTGCAGATAGGGACGAGCACGCTGCGGCTGGCTTGCTGATGGAATCTCGTTCATTTTCGATTGCGCGAGGCAACGATACTCTCACCTCGCTGTCGCTGGTGCACGAACATTTCCAATAGCCCCTTTGTTTTCCCGCCCCCGTTTTTCCCGCGATTCGAACCTGTCGGATGACACCGATCGCGATTTGTTCACCGTCAGGTTTCAGGTAGCGCGCTCTTCCTGGCGCCCTGTCAGGGCGTATTTATGTTCCCATGAATCAAACCGGTGGTTTCCGCTGCGCTGCACCACCGGCTACTTTCTGCGGAGGCCTCCGGGCCCGTTCATCAGCCCAGGATGGGGCGAAAGACAGTAGCCGGGTGTGAAACGAAACGGAACGCCCGGATCCAGGTCCCCTCACCAAAGCCGCCCAGGAGCTGCGGAAGAAGCGCCCGAGATTCCTCGCGCGTCGTTTCAGCAAGTTATTGGGACAAGTTCAGACGCAGTATTATTCGGGCTGTTGAGTCCCGGATCAAACCCTCTTCAGTCTGGGATTCAACCCTGTTACATCGAAGACCTAACCCTGTTCAAACGTCGAACCAGACTCGAATGGCGGAGATGAAAGAATTGTTCAGCCGGGATCGCGAAGCCAGAGCCTGTAGCGGGATTTGCAAAAAATTCCGCTCCGGAGCCCCGAGCCGATCGCTCAGCGCCGTTCGATCGGAAGATTTCGCATCTTCCACGACATGCTTCCATCGAGGCAAAACCTCCAACAGTGACGCGTCATCCAAATTACCCAACCCCACCTAAACCAGCACTAACCCATCCACAAAATCTGGTTTCTCAGACATACTCTGCCACCTTTCGACAAAGGCTTCTTCCGAGTCAGCAAAAAGCGGAGATACCTCAAAATTCACTGCAGGCAGACCGGTGTCATCAGTGACCAGTTCGACACCGGCAGCAGCAGCCCAACGGGCGAACTGTCGCAACTGATCCTCGCGCGAACTCTCAGGCGAATCGACGCCCTCCGCGTTTTTGACGGGGGAGAAGTCGTCCTCTCGGGCGGTCTCGATCACGATCGGATTTGTTGCGAACGGCAGGGCGTCGAAGACGAACATCTCGAATTTAAAACCGTTCGGCTCCTCTGGCTCGACGCGCGTGCCGCTTTCATCGAGGTGGGCGATTTTTTTGTTTGCGAGGTGAAAGGGGAGACTGACGGAGCTTTCGCCACCACCAAGGCGCTTCACAAAGTCCCGATCAAAAAGATGGATCGCGATGCTACCGGCGATGAATCGGAGATTTCCGTCGGCATCGGTTTGCTCGGAAAGTTCCTCGGGTAGGTCGCTGTATTCGATCACCTCGAGCTTTTCACCTCGCTCGCAAAAGACGCCCACTTTTTCGGCCGCGTAAGCCTTCGGAACCATTTTGCTGGAGAGCTCGGACTGAGCAGCGAGATGGAGTCCGATGAAAGCGGGATCGATACAGCGGACGAGTGGGTTGTCGACCTGGAAGTAGCTGATCACATCGACTCCGAGCTCCTCCATCTTTGCGATCGACCCCGAGCGGACGAGCGCGCGCAGAGCACCACCATGACCGTCAGGGCTCAGCGCTATCTCACTTTTGTCGGCGAGGAAGATTTTTCCCTCTCCATCGACTGCCGGCATCATCCCCTGAGAGAAAAAGTGCACCGAACCCTCCTCGAGCCCGAAGTAGTGATGCTCTTCAAAAAACGCAATGGTCGCTTCATGATTGAGCTGAGAAGTCAAAATGAACCAGTGGATGGTCTTCCCGTAGCGTTGCGACGAAGCAAGGACTTTTTCCGCGAATACCTGAAAAAGGGATTTCTTGAGAACCGGGGTGACTCCGAAGGTGCCTTTTGGTCCGTCGTAGCCGAGCCGGGTGCCCTGACCCCCGGCGACCGTGAAGGCGGCTACCCGCCCGGCTCGGAGAGCCTCTTCGCCCAGTTCGCGCGCAGCTGCCCAGCGATCGGGTTCACCATTTGCCGAGTGCGGCAGTGGGACAAACGGGGCTGGCGCGATTTCATTGCCGATCGACTCACCACCTCCGCCATCGCTTTTGACGAGGGTCTCTACCAGTCGCTCAACTTCGTCGAGATCGATGTCTGAGGCTTGGGACTCCAGTTTGGCGAGAGCCTCCGGCTCAAGTTGGTCAGCAAACCCAAAGACATGGCCCTGGTTGCGCGATGAGAAGTGTTGGCGGATTTCACTCATGTAGATTTGATGTGTGGATTTTCGGGAAGGTAGAACAGGGAAATTGGAAAGTAGAAGCGTCAGCCCCGCCCAAGTTCGCGGGAGCGATCAGCGGCGGCGGCTACGGCTCGATCAATCACATCTGGGAAGTGATCGTTCCGGAAAGACTCGAGCGCGGCGAAGGTGGTGCCATTCGGGCTGGTCACATTTTCCCGAAGCTGGCTGGGTGATTCGCCGGTCGCCTTCACGAGCTCGGCGGCACCAGCGACTGTCTCGACTGCGAGTGCCTGGGCAACATCGGCGGAAAGTCCCTGACGGACCCCGGCGGTGACGATGGACTCGATCATCAGGAATATGTAGGCGGGGCCACTGCCGCTGATTGCGGTGACAGCGTCGAGCTGATCCTCATTTACTTCGACTGCGTAGCCAACTGCTTCGAGCAATCCGCGCGCGAGATCGCCATCGGCGTCAGTCGCATCCTGCCCCAGCGCGAAACCAGCGGCTCCGCGACCGACCAGAGACGGGGTATTCGGCATCACTCGAATAACGCGGTGCTTGCGCTGGCACTGCGTCTCGATCGCCGTCAGCGTGATTCCGGCGGCGATTGAGATCAGCAGGCTACCCGCCGTGCCTTCGATTTCTCCCATCATTTCGGCGAAGCCCTGAGGCTTCACGCAAAGCAGAACCACATCGGACGCCTCGACCACTTCACGATTTGATCGAGACACGGCAACGCCGAGATCTTCACCAAAGGCGGCCGCAGCCTCCGGGAACGCGTCGTGGACCACCACTGCCGCCCTTTCCGCGACTCCTTTTTCGAGGATCCCCTCGAGTAAGGCACGTCCCATTTTTCCGCATCCGATGACGCCAAGTCGCATCGCTTTACCTGCTTCTAGATTCACTGCAATGCAAGCAGAGCCCTTCTCGAAAAACCCGTTGCACCTCCTCAACCTAGAGCGCTACGTTCCTGTCACACATGGGTGAACGCGTCCCGGATCTTGAACCTGCACAGCTCGCATTAGTTGGCGAGACCGTCGTCTTGGAGACTTTTCGCAAGATGCTCCTGGCACGCTTTTTTGAGGATAAGATTTCTGCCCTCTACCGCGCTGGAAAGGTGGTCGGTGGCGTCTATCTGGGGCGCGGCCAGGAGGCATTTTCGGCATCTCTTGGGATCCAGTTAAACCAGGAGAAGGGCGACATTTTTGCGGGATTGATCCGGGATCAAGCAGGGCGGATGGCCTTCGGCGAATCTCTCATCGACAGTGCTCGGACCTACCTCGGTTCGGTGCTGGGTCCGATGAAAGGTCGAGATGGCAACATTCACCGCGGCCGACCAGCCGAGGGGATGCCGGCAATGATCAGTCATCTCGGGGCCTCGGTATCGGTAGTCAACGGGATGTTGCTTGCGAAACAGCGATCTGGTCGCACCGATGTGGTCGGTGCCGCGACGGCTGGCGATGGAGCGACCTCGACTGGTGCTTTTCACGAGGCAGTCAACCAGGCAGCGGTTGAAAAACTGCCTCTCGTCGTGTCGGTCGCGAACAATCAATTTGCCTACTCCACCTCAGTCGACCGCCAGTTTGCCTGCGCCGACCTCGCCGATCGGGCAATCGGCTACGGTATTTCTGGATATTCGATCAACGGGGTCAACCTGCTCGAGTCTCTTGCCACCTTTCGCACGGCAATCGACGCCGCTCGTGCAGGGGGCGGGCCTCAGCTCATCGTCGGCCGATTGCTCCGCTTGGCCGGTCATGGCGAGCACGACGACGCGCGCTACGTGCCCGATCAGTTGCGCGATGGAGAATATGGGCGCGACTGCATCGAAGCCGCCAAGGACCAGCTCCAGCGACTCGGTCTCGCCAGCGGAGCCGAGATTTTCGCCCTTGAGGAAGAAGCCCAAACCGCGATCAACGAGGCGGTCGCGAAGGCCCAAGGGGAGCCCTCGCCAAATCCGGCCGAAGAGCAGTGGGACTCCCTATCGACTTCTCACCTCATCGAAGGCTTCGGGACTGAGTGAAGCGGCCCGATTCGCGCGCCGCTGCCGCCATCGCACGATCTGGCCCTGGTCGGGACTAAGCAGCCAGGCGAGCAAAAAAATGAGTCCGGCGACAAAGGCCATCATTCCAGAAGTGGTGGTGCTCTTGAAGCCAAGCCAGCCGGGAACAATCAGAGCTGCGGCATGACCCACCACTGCAGAGACGATCGCGATGGCGGAGGCGATCAGGAGCACGACCGGTAGACGCCGCGATAGTAGCAGCGCGGTAGCCGGTGGCACGTAGCATTTAGCGACGGTACGATTATTGATAATCCTCGGTTTATCAAACAGCAAAGCG
>JBCCBR010000240.1:0-6014 GCA_039033935.1 Verrucomicrobiota bacterium | reverse complement strand
CGATTTGATCGGCCTGTAATCCGAGCAGGCTTTTCGCGAGCACCGGGGTTGACTCGAGGTCTTTCTTCAAGTTACCGATCGAGGTGCTGACCGAATGAATGTCTCGATCGGAGTCCTGAATCACAACGACATAACCGTAGTATTCCCAACCGCCGATATTGGTGTAATCCCGGTCGCTATCGTAAGTCGTGATGACAGGTTTTGCCTCGAACTCGAAAGGCTCGTCTCTCGGGTTGACCGAAAACTGGAATTCCTCTCGCGCCATCACTTTGCCGTAGTCTTCCTCGTCGTTTGCATAACGGCTGGTCTGGCGAGCGATCAGGAAGAGAATGCCTTTACCTCCTTCGAAATCGATATCGCGCGACTCGTTTTCGATTTTGACGCCAGCTGTGATGGTTTGTTTTTTCATGTAGCTGCTGTCGCCGAGGCGTTCGCGGCGACGTCCTACTGACACATCGACTTCCAACTGCGCGTGAGCTTTCGGCGCGTTCTCCGCGATCCGGGTTTGCGATTCCGTATCAAATACGTCGATCTTCACATTGAAAACCTGCCCGTCCGCGACCCGTTTAATTTTCACGTTCCTGCTCGACTCGGTGTAGGCGAGCACTTCCACCGTCATTTCACGGCCCTGGGTATCCTTCACGACAATCGCGGAGAAGGCGGCCTCTACAGTCAGGAGAATGCCTGTGATGAGAAGTAGCAGTTTCATGAGTGAGAGCGTTGGTTGATCAAGTCAATTCGGGAAGGATAAACTTCTCTCACGTTTGTAACGCAGTAGCTGTGCCAGGATTTATTCGGCAGCTACTGTCGAAATGACAACCTTGCCGAAATGCGCGCCACTTTCGAGATAGTCGTAGGCATCAGACGCTTCCATGAATGAGAAGGTCCGGTCAATCACTGGCTCAATCGCATGCTCTTCGACAAAGCGGACAAATCGCTCAAACATGGCCCGACTCCCGACATAGATGCCTTCGAGATTGATGTTCTTCGAAACGATCGGGAAGAGACTGGCTGAGGGAGCATCGAACCCGGTAAGAACACCGATCATTGAAATCGAGCCGCCAGGGCCTGTCGCATTCATCGATTTTTCGAGCGTGCCGGGTCCGCCGACTTCGAGCACATGATCCACGCCGCGTTTTTCAGTGAGCTGGTAGACTTCTTTATCCCAATCAGGATTCTCGCGGTAGTTGATCACTTCGTCGGCTCCGAGCTCTTTGGCTCGTTCCAGTTTTTCGTCGGAACTGCTGGTGATAATGACACGGGCCCCAACTGCTTTTGCGATCTGGAGACCGAAGAGGGAGACGCCTCCGGTTCCCAGGCAGAGGAGGGTGTCGCCCTCCGAGAAGCGGCGGGAGCGCTCCATCAAGGCATGCCAGGCGGTGAGTCCGGCGCAGGGGAGAGTGGCAGCCGCTTCATAGTCGAGGTGAGAGGGGATGCGGACCAGCTCGTGTGGCTTCGCGGTGGTGTATTGCGAAAGGACCCCATTGCACGATCCGCCCCGGGCGGCTTTGTGATACTTCATATCGAACCGGCCGTCTTCCCAATCGCGGAAAAAGGTCAGGGCAACGCGGTCACCTTTTTGCCAGTCGGTGACGCCTTCGCCCACTGCGTAAATTTCGCCAGCTCCGTCAGATAGCGGAACAATGGACCCACTGCCGCCGGAAGCCGACTTACCATCGCGAACCAGGAGATCGCGGTAGTTCAGCGAAGTCGCTTGGAGAAGGATGCCGACGTGGCCTGGCTCGATTGGACCACCAATGCAGTCGGCTTGCGAGAAAGAGCCTGTCGCGAGGTCGATTTGATATTCCATGTACGGTATCATTTTCTGGTATTTTGGTATCGGTTGCTCAGAGGCCGAGCCATGTCTCGACCTCTTCTTTTGTCATCGCATTGACCACGTCGCTTCGCTCGAGCCAACCCTTGCGCGCCAGTCGCACGCCAAACCAGAGATACTCGAGCTGACTGGTGCGATGGGCATCAGGGTTAATCGAGCATCGGACGCCTTTTTCTTTTGCCAGCTTCCACCAGCGCCAGTCCATATCGAGGCGCCACGGATTGCAGTTCAACTCAATCACGGTATCGCTTTCAGCGCAGGCGTCGATCACGGCGCCGATGTCGACCGCGTAGGGCTCGCGCTCGAGGAGGAGTCGGCCACTGATGTGCCCGAGCATTGTGACATGGGGATTCTCGACTGCCCGAATGATCCGAGCGGTCATGTCTTTCTCTGAAAGAGTCATCGCGTTATGGACGCTGGCGACCGTATAGTCGAGCTCGCTCAACAGTTCGTCATCGAAGTCGAGACTGCCGTCTTTGAGAATGTCGACTTCGTTGCCAGCAAAGATCCGAAAATCGGAGCCCTCATCGGCGAATCGCTGGTTTAGTTCGGCGACCTCTTTGATCTGTTGTCGGAGCCGATCCTCATCGAGTCCATTCGCTTGAAAAGAGCTTTTCGAGTGGTCGGAGATGCCAAGGTAATCCAGCCCGTGTTCAACCGCTGCAGCCGCCATCTCTTCGAGGGTATTGCGGCCGTCACTCGCGGTGGTGTGGTTGTGGAACGTGCCGCGAAGGTTTTCCAATTCGATCAGGCGGGGGAGATCGCCCTCGGCAGCCGCTTCGACCTCACCGGTGTTTTCCCGCAGCTCTGGAGGGACGAAGTCCATTCCCAGAAATTCATAGAGCTCTGCCTCGCTCTCGAAGGTCTTTGCCTCATCTTCATCTCCCGATTTGGGCGAAAGCCGATACTCATTGAGAGACCAGCCCTGGGAGAGGGCTCGACCTCGCATCGCCACATTGTGCTCCTTGCTGCCAGTGAAGTAGGCGAGAGCGCAAGCATATTCGGAATTGGAGACGGCCCGCAGATCGCATTGCAGGCCCGATGCCAGATTGACGCTCGCTTTGGTCTTTCCTTGAGCAATGACTCGATCAATCGGTTCCAGCGAGAGAAAATGCTCGATCACTTGTTGAGGGGAGCTGGTCGCGACCAGTAAGTCGATGTCGTGGACCGTTTCCTTCGATCGGCGATAGCTGCCTGCCGCCTCGGCCCGTAGCACTTCGGGATGCTGCTTCAATGCTTCGATGAGGCTTTCGACGACGTCGGCAACATCGCCGAGGCGAAAGCGATCGGCGTTCGACTCCCGGAATGCGATTGCTTCGAGAATTTTTTCGACTGATTTTTTTCCGAAGCCGGAAAGCTCGGCGATCGATCCTGACTCACAGGCGGCTTTCAGTTTTTCGATCGAATCAATCCCAAGTGACTCGTAGAGCGCTTTGATTTTTTTGGGGCCGAGTCCCTGAATTCGAAACAACTCGAAAAGCGATTCGGGAAACTCGCTCCTGAGATTCTGATGAAAGCCGAGCTCACCAGTCGAGGCCAGCTCGTGGAGCTTTTGCTGGAGAGCATCGCCAATGCCTTTGATTCCCTTGAGATCATTGTCTCGTGCCTTTGCAACGATGTCGCCTGCGTATCCACGCACGGTGTCGGCACCAGAACGGTAGGCGCGTATTTTGAATGGATTTTCCCCCTTTAGCTCAAGCAGCAGGGCGATTTCCTCAAGCACATCGGCGAGATCTTCACGAGTCATCGACCTAGACTAGAGACGAGGTATCCTCCATGCCACTGGTTTTTCGGTGAGCCTTTTATCGGAATTCATGCTCGACTTCGATTGTGAGTTCGGCTCCGATAAGATTTCGTAAAAGCCGATATCACCGCTATATTGGTTTCCCCCGACTCGTGTCCAAAAATTTGGAAATACACGACCTCAATTCTTGTGCATGAGCAATCGCTACGAAATCCGCGAGCAAATCGGAAAAGGCGGACTCGGCGCCGTCTACAAAGGGTTCGATACCCAACTGCAGCGCGAGGTTGCGATCAAACGAGTCCTCCAGGCGGGGCAGGCGACCGAAGAGGAAGTCAAAGAGGCCGCCAGCAAGCTGATCGCCGAAGCGCAGACTCTTTCCAGTCTCAATCACCCTAACATCATCACTGTCTTCGACGTCGGCCAAGACGAGCAGGGTGGATTTGTGGTGATGGAGCTGCTCAAGGGCGAGACGCTCGACGACACGATCGAGCGCGGTGTGTTGACCCAGGAAGACTTCATTGAGGTCGTCTATCAGACGATGGAGGCTCTCATCGCCGCCCAAGCGAACGACGTGATTCACCGGGACATCAAGCCGACCAACATCATGGTGATCTGGCAGGCCTCGGGCAAATTCGCGCTCAAGATCCTCGACTTCGGTCTCGCCAAATTTAGCAAATCGCCATCGGTCCAGACCATGGATCAAAACGAATCGGTCATGGGGTCGATCTTTTTCATGGCACCAGAGCAGTTCGAGCGGGGTGAGCTCGATGCCCGGACCGATCTTTACCAGATGGGTTGCGTTTACTACAACGCACTGACCGGCCAGTATCCTTTTAACGGTGAGACCGCTCCGCAGGTGATGAATGCTCACCTCCAACACAAGGTCGTCCCGCTCGATCAGATCCGTCCGGATATGTCGCCGTCGATTTGTCAGTGGGTGATGTGGCTGATCAATCGGGACATCGATCATCGACCCGTCGACGCTCGAGAGGCTCTCAAGATGTGGCCAAAGAACCCGGAAGCTCCCGCTTCGGAAATTCTCCAGGCGCTGCCGGTTGAAGAGGCTCCGCGGGTCACTTCGAGCCAGGTGACGATTGTGACCTCGGCGAGTCAGGCGGCGGCTCCGCCCGCACTGATCGTGAAATCCCCAAGTGGGCAGACCGGAGCCGTGACCGGTCGACTCCAGACCGGTGCAGTCACCGGTCGCCTGCAGACCGGGGGCACTCCGACGCTCGGGGCGACAGGCGCGGTCGCTAGCCGTGCTGCTGGCCCCGCCCGCCCAGAATCTTCTGCTCAGTCTTCTGGAAAAAGCCCGCTCAAATGGATCCTGACGGGAAGTGCGGCCCTGACTCTCGTCGTCGGGATTGGTCTCGTCCTCATGAAAAAAGGTGCCGAGAAAAAGCGCGAAGACCGGATCCTCGCGCTTTCTTCCGAAGAAGAACCCACCGGGACTGCGACCGATATTTCCTGGGCAGCCGACATCATTGGCAGCGATAGCGCGACCCGCCCGCTGAAGCTCGATGCTCTGAAAGTGTTAAAACGGTTGAGTGGGCCATCAGTGGAGGACCAGCTGATGCTGGAGATGAGAGAGGCCGAGACCACTTTCATGAAGCGCCAGCTCGCTCTCGCTCTCGGCGAGCGCGGCCACAGCCCTGCTGCCCCACTTGTGCTGGCTGCGTTTCAATCGGCCACGAGCGAGCAGGATCAGATTAACTTTCTCGCTGCACTGCAATCAGTCGCCGGCAAAGAAATGATCGGCCCGATGCTCGATGCGCTGAAGCAGAAAAAGGGACGAGACGTCCGCAGCGGGCTGGAGAACATCCTGCTCGCGATCATGAGGAAAGATAGCGAGACGATCAATGCGACCGTCGATACCATGCTCGGTCGCCTCAGCGCAGCCGACGGGGATGAGCGTCGCAGTCTCTTCCGCATCCTCGGTAGCCTTGGCCATCCCAAGGTGCGGAATCGACTCAACTCAATTTTCAAACGCGACGATAACGGAGAAATGAAGCAGGCTGCGATGACGGCTTACCTCAGTTGGCCCAATCAGGATTTGCTTGGCGATGTTGAAAAGCTCGTCTCGTCGGGAGATCGCGCCATCTCGGCAGCGGCGAGTCGGGCTGCTATCGAGCTGGCGACTCGGCCTGCCCCGCAGACGGCGGCGCAGCGCAAAGCGGTGTGGCAGCGGGCCTTTGCTCAGATCACGAATCCCAACGATGTCGGAAAGTTAATGACTGATCTGCTCGATCGGCCTCACCCGGTGAATCTCGAGCTCCTCAACGAGTGGTCGAAGCACGAAAAGTATGGACCTTTCGCTCAGCGGTATGAGTCGACTATGAAAAAGGCGATTCAGGGGATCAAAGACTACCCGGCCGATGGACTCCCTGGCAATGGTGCACGGGTCGCTGGCGCCCGCGCTGCCGGGGTCGATTCCTT
>JBCCBR010000239.1:0-6026 GCA_039033935.1 Verrucomicrobiota bacterium | reverse complement strand
TACGAGGAAAACTCGCCGTCAATTCAAAGCTTCCGATTGAGACCCAGGACGATCTTTCGGTTGCCTACACACCCGGAGTCGCTGCTCCCTGCGAGGCGATTGCGGCAAACCCCGAAGCAGCACGAGAGCTGACCCTGAAACGCAACGCCGTTGCTGTCGTGAGTGATGGCTCTGCGGTCCTTGGCCTCGGCAATATCGGACCCCTGGCAGCGATTCCGGTGATGGAAGGAAAGGCGATCCTGTTTAAGGAATACGCCAACATCGACGCGTGGCCGCTCTGTGTCGACACTCAGGACTCCGATTGCATCGTCGACACTGTTCGTCGCATCGCACCGGTCTTCGGGGGGATTAACCTCGAAGACATCTCCGCTCCACGGTGTTTTGAAATCGAGGAGCGGTTGCAGGATCTCGGAATCCCAGTATTCCACGATGATCAGCATGGCACAGCGATTGTCCTTCTAGCAGCGATGCTCAATGCAGCGCGGGTCCTCGGGAAAAACCCTGCCGATCTCAAGATCGTCATCAATGGTGCCGGAGCCGCTGGAACAGCCATCGCCAAACTGCTTCGTTGTATCGATATGGACCCGGGCGTTTGCACCCCGGTGGCAGACGTCGTCATTTGCGATAGCAAAGGCTCGATCCATCGCCAACGAACCGACCTTAATTCTCAGAAGACAGATCTACTCCGCTTCACGAATCGAGATGACCGTTCGGGAACTCTCCGTGATATCCTCAAAGGTGCCGATGTTTTTGTTGGCGTCAGCAAGGGAAACCTGATCGGTCGAGACGACGTCGCGCGGATGGCCGACTCACCAGTCATCCTTGCGATGGCCAACCCGATCCCGGAAATCCTGCCCGACGAAGCTCGCGCCGGTGGCGCTGCGATTGTTGGGACTGGTCGAAGCGACTTTCCCAATCAGGTCAATAACGTGCTCGCCTTTCCCGGCATCTTTCGGGGAGCGCTCGATGCCCGAGCTACCCAGATCACCGCAGCGATGAAACTTGCGGCCGCCCATGCCCTCGCCGCTGCGGTCGACGAGCTCGGACCCGACCGCATCCTCCCTTCGCCATTAAATCGTTCAGTGGCCCCACGCATTGCCCGCGCGGTCGCTGAGGCGGCCAAACAGTGATGCCGCGACCGCTGATTTACCGTAAGCAACACCCTACTCATTCGACTCACCTGAAGTCGCACCTGCTCGCTCGTTATGAAAATCGCCATCAGCATCTTAGCTATTCTTTTCAGTATCGCCCTCCTGGTCTTAGTCGTCGGTCTGATATTGCCTCGCGACTATCGCGTCGAGCGCGAACTAACCATTAATGCAACGCCCGAGCAATTGTTTCCCTATATCAACGATCCGAGTCAGCGCAAAGTCTGGTCACCATTTCAGGGCCCCCAGACTGAGACTTCCTTTGAAGGGCCTACTGAGGGCCTCGGCGCGAGGATGAATTGGAACAGTCCGGGCAGCAGTGGGCATATCATTATCCAGAAAAGCGACCCGCCATCGAGCGTGACCTACGATACTCATTTCGATAATGGCTATCCCACCTCAACAAGCGAGTTTCGGTTTGAGCCGACTGAGAATGGCAAGGCAACCAGAGTCGTGTGGGATTTCTGGGGTAAAGTGCCTGTGCACCCTCTCAAGAGATACTACGTACTGCGAATCGATGAGAGCACCGGCGGGAAGCACCTCAAGGGGCTAGAGAATCTCAAAGCAGTGGTCGAAGGCACTCCACCTCAGAGTTAAACAATCGTGACGGAACCATCAGACGAGGATCAAATCACGGAAGAGGCTGAGGCTTCGGAGCCTCTAGCCTCAGAGCCCGAGGCGGTAGAGTCGGACGTGGAAGAAACTGAGGCGGCAGAGCCGAGCGTGGAGGAAAGTGAGGCAGCAAAGCCCCGCTGGATCACAGTTAGCCTGCTCGCAATCGGCACCCTTCTTTTTGCCGCGTCCTTTTCGGTAATTAAGAAACTAATCGGCATCGGTGAAATCACCTTTGCGGATGGACGCAACCCGATCAGCTACTGCAACGTCCTCTTTGCGGGGAATGTGATTGCCGCGGTGACCTTCACCGCGATGTTTCCTCGCGACTTATCACCCGCTCGGGCCGGCAGAGTTGGCCTCAAGCAGTGGGCACTCATTGTCGCAGTCGCTCTCCTCGAAGGTGCGATTGCCCCGACCTTCATCTTTCTCGCGCTCATGGAGATTTCGGTAGCTTCCGTGCTCCTTGTGGAAAGCGTCAAGATACCTCTCGTGCTCTTGATCGCGTGGCTCGCTTTCGGAGAGCGCGCCAACCGGATCGCAGTCACTGGGGCGATTGTCGCGACCTTGGGAATTATCGCAATGGTAGCGGTGAGGCGTCTCGTCGATCCGATGGAGGATGCAATGATGGGCGGCATCGGTCGAGGCGAGCTGAAAGTGTTGATCGCCTCGGCCGCCTTTGTGATCGCGACCCAACTGCGTCGGGGCCTTTCCAAAAATGTTCCGATTGGCATTTACTCGGTTACCCGAACGGTGGTGGGCTGCATCTTCTTTGCGATCATTGTCATGATCATGTTCGGCCCCACCCACTTTACCGATCTGTTTGATCCATTTCTCTGGAAGTGGGTCGCGGTCTACGGAGTCCTGGTTGTCGGCGTCGGGCAACTGGTTTGGCACAAGGGGCTGGGTTCGGCGACATCAGTTGACTTAAGCGTCGCCGAAGCTGCGACCCCAATCCTTGGTGTATTGTTTGCCTTCGTCATACTCGGTGAAATCCCTTCCCAATCCGAATGGATCGGGGGTGGTATCGTCTTGATTGGTATTTTCCTTTCCCTCAGAGGGAAAGTGATTGAGGGAAGAACCCCAGCGAGGCAGGCTGCTTCTTTCGAGGGGATCTGACGACCGGTTCGACACCGGGCAAAAGATGATCGGCATGATTCAGAAAAGCCGCCGCTCTATCGGTATGCGGCCGCGGACGATTGCCCTCACTTTTGATGATGGCCCAGTGCCCAAGGGCCAGACTGATGCGTTGCTTGATCTTTCCGGTCGATAACTTGGCGGTAGGGTCTGAGCGACTTTGTCGGCTTGAGATAAAAAGAATTCTTAGGCTTGGCGATGGTAGATTTCTGAAGTGAGGGTTTGTTTAAATAAAGAGGGAGCCTCCTAAACGATAGGCGGTCGACCGGGACGGATCGACCCTACCAAAGCCTTGCTGTTCATCCGTAATGAGCAGGGAAGTTGCCGGTTGTTTGAACCAAGGTATCTCAATTCTCAAACCGGATGCGCCATCGTCAGGCACTCTCCCAAGAGCCTTTGTGAGCTTTGTGCCTCTGTGTGAAAATCCAGCGAGTTAGAGTTATTAAATCCCCTCTCCGTCAGATCACTTGGCACCTCTCACTTTTCCACCTTTGACCTCTTTCCCCCCGCAGAAGCTACCCGAATACTCGCGGAGTGTCCATGCGCGTCGAGGCCCTCGACTCGTGCAAAAGCCTCAACGTGGGGCACTGACTTTTTCATCGCCTCGGCGTCCAGTTTTACGATGCTGGTGCGGCGCTGAAACATGTCGACAGTGAGACCAGGAAAGGACTTCCCCGCTCCCCCGGTGGGCAGCTCGTGACTCGGACCAGCCAGGAAATCTCCGACCGCAACCGGTGAGTAGTTGCCCAGGAAAATGGCGCCCGAAGTGGTGATCTGCGGCAGAATTTTTGCTTCACGCCGCGTCACCAGAGAAAGGTGTTCGGGAGCATATCCGTTGACGATTTCGACACCCTGCTCGAGCGACTCTGCCAGCACCATCCAAGCCCCTTGCTTGAGGGCTTTTTTGAGCTGCTCCTGGCGAGTCAATGTTTTGACCTGTTTCTCAATCTCGGCGCGGACTGAATCGAGCAGCTTTTCAGAATCAGTCACCAACCCCATCCCGCTATCACCACCATGCTCGGCTTGAGCGAGAAGATCGGCTGCAATGAAATCGGGACGCCCTGAGCTGTCGGCCAGAACCACGACCTCGCTCGGGCCGGGAAGCAGATCAACTGCTACGACACCGAAGAGCTGGCGCTTTGCCTCGACCACGAAGCTATTGCCAGGACCATAGATCTTGAGGACTGGCTTGATCGTCCGGGTCCCCAAACTCATCGCAGCAATTCCCTGAGCTCCACCGACTTTATAGATCTCAGTCGCGCCAGCCTCTTTCAAGGCGTAAAGCAGGGCCGGATTGACCTCCCCGCCCGGCCCAGGAGGAGTCATCACGACGATCTCGGGACATCCTGCTGCGGCAGCGAGACACACCGTCATGTTCGAAGTCGACACGAGAGGCGCGCTGCCGCCCGGCACGTAAATACCAACGCGCTCAAAGGGCTGGTAGCGTTCGCCGACTTCAGCGCCCTGAGCATTTTTGCCGTGCCAGTCTTTTCGGAGCGAACGCTTCGCAAACTGGGTGACATTTTTTCGCGAGGCAGCAATAGCCTTGCGAGTTGCTGAGTCGACAGCTTGATCCGCCTCAGCCAGTTCGGCCTCGCTCACCCGCAGCTCGCGAGGATGATTGAACCCTGCCTTGTCGAACTGATTCGAAAGGTCAATCAGCGCGGCGTCGCCCTGCTCGCGAACTTTCGCAAGGATATCGGAAACGATTTTTTCTACCCCCTCCGGCGGTGCGGAACGACGGTCGAGGTGCCGAATCGCTGATCGAAAATTTTTCTGAGTATGGCGAATAATGCGCATGAGGCCGGAGCAGTTCTGTCTTGGGACGCTGGGTCTGCTTAAGTGACATCAACCCAGATCGTTTTCAAATAACGGTCACCGCGAAATTCCGGAGGCATCGGAAAGCGCTTCAGCTTGCCTGACCGACCGGAGGCGGAAAGTCCCGCGGTGACGCTCGCGGCGACTTCTGATTCGGTGAGCCGATGGGTGTTGGCACAGGCGAGAAGCCACCCGCCCGAGTTAAGAACTCTCGCGGCGAGGCTGACGAGCTCGGAGTAGTCCCGATCGGTGCGGAAGGTCTTCCGCCCGTCTCGAGAAAAGGTAGGAGGATCGAGAATGACTCCATCGAAGGTGCGATTTTGCCGGGCAAAGGTACGGAGCCACTCAAAGGTGTTTCCGCGGCAAGCAAAATGGAGACTCCGATCAATGCCGTTCGCCTCGAAATTTTCCCAGCCCCAGTCCAGGTAAGTGCGCGAAAGGTCGAGAGTCGTGGTGACTGCTCCGGCAAGAGCAGCGGCTACCGAAAACACGCCCGTGTAAGCAAAGGTGTTGAGAACTCGGTCGCCCGCAGCGACGCGCCGTGCGACCCGTTCGCGATTCTCTCTCTGATCGAGAAAAATCCCCGGCGAATAGCCCGCTGCAAAATCGATCCAACATTTGACGCCGTGCTCCTCAACCAGAAATCGTTTCGAGACTTTTTCGCCTGTTTGAAAAACAGGCCCTTCCGAGGCACGAGTTTCCCGGGGCCTCCAGTAGATCGAATCCGCGATCGATTTCCCCAAATCGTGGACAAATTCCGGAAAGCGATCATCCTGCGTCTGCACGACCCAACGCCGATCAAAGTGGTCGATCCAGACCCCTCGATCAGCGTCGTGAAAGATCCGCCACGCATTGGTGTCCAAGCTGGGAACCGGAGAGAGATCGTCCATCAATTCGCAGGCGATGCCCTATTCGCCTCTGGCAAGAGTTGCAATCTCTTTCCCCACTGGTCTACTTTTTGAGCACCGTTTTTTATGAATTCTGATCTATCCGAATCTCTCGCTGCCGCACTTGACGCGGGAAGCCTCCTCCAAAGCAGCTTCGACAACATCAACGAACTGCTCGCTGGCTCGACCAACCCGCTTTACGAGGCATCGGTCGCCGAGCTCGCCGCCGCAGCAAACTGGACTGAGCTGAACAATCGCTTCTTCAAAAAGTTGGCGTTTGGCACGGGAGGGCTACGCGGCCGCACTATCGGCGAAGTGATCACGGTCGCGGAGCGGGGCTCTGCCGGCCCTGATGAGCGCCCTGAGCAGCCTTGTGTCGGCACTGCGGGACTGAATTTCTACAATCTGACCAAGGCGACACTCG
>JBCCBR010000238.1:0-6034 GCA_039033935.1 Verrucomicrobiota bacterium | reverse complement strand
AATCCCTTCGCTTCAGGGTGAACACGTTCTCGCTTGGCATCCGGATTCTCGACAGATCGCTACCGCGGGACTGGATCAGGTCATTCGAATTTGGCAACTCGATGGTAACCAATCGAACCTGCTGCTAACTCTTCCGGGACACACCGCACGGGTCCGTTGGATCGGTTGGAGCGCGGATTGCAGTGAGTTGTTTTCCTGTGCCGATGACGGCACTTTCCGCATCTGGCGTCCCAGGCAAATAAGGCCCCGATTTTCTCACTCGTTGCGGGGAGCGATCTGGAATGTGACTTGGTCGAGTGACGGTTCGCATTACGCCGTCTCCGGACAGTCTCCGAAGATCCATATCTTCGACGCAGGTCGCCATGGTGGGGAGAATCGTCTCACTCTCAGCGAGGGGCCCGTCAAATGTCAGGCTTGGTCCCCGGACGGTAAGCGACTTGCCTACGCTGGCGTGGGCAACCGGATCACGATACTTGAGGTGTTCGAAGAGCAACCGATCGAAGACCGCGGGCCTTTTCCGTTGCCCCGACAGGGCATGACGTGGACCACTAGCTACGGTCTGCTTCATTGGGGTGGATCAAAAATTGGCGGCCCTGTCGGTGGATTCCGACCGAATCTCGGGGGGAACCGCGGGTATCTGCGACTCGCTGCGATAAGTCCAGACGAAGGCATCATTGCAGTAGTCCGCGACCAGGAGAATGATGTCATCTGTTTCGATCCCGAGACCGGCGAGGTGGTCTCACAGCTGGCCGCAGGACCGAGTCGAATTCTCGATCTGGCATGGTCGCCGGATGGCTCTCGACTCGCCATCGCAGATGAGAATGGAGACATTTCTCTCCGGGACATCGCGAACGGTGAACAGCTCCACTTCCTGCAGGGACATGGCGGGAGTGTCAGAACCATCGACTGGCATCCCAAAGAGGAACGAATTGTCAGTGGCAGTGACGACCGTAGTGTGCGGATTTGGAATACCTCGAATGGAGACGAGGTGATGGTGCTTCGGGAGCACCGAGCTGTGGTCCGGAAGGTGGTATGGAATCCCAAAGGGACGATCCTTCTCTCCGCCGATGAATCTGGAATTGTTTGGAACAGATCTGGCGGTCGAGAGTGATATTCACCCAACCGGATTCATAGCATCCCGCAGCCAGGCTTTCGCATAGGTCCAGCGACGTCGGACAGTGCGCTCCGAGGACTCCAGATTCGTGGCAATTTCATCCCAGTTGAAACCGGCGAAAAACTTCAACTGCACAATCTCGGCGCACTCCGGGTCCACTTCAGAAAACCGCTCCAACGCTTCGCAGAGAGCCAGAGTTTTGGAATCGTCATTCTCGATCGGTGCTGCGATCTGCGTTATTGCCAAATCATCTCTCTCAAGATCCCCGCCCCGCTTGATGGCTTGCTTGGCTCGCGCCCGGTCAATCAGAATCCGTCTCATCGCCTCCGCTGCAGCCCCGAAAAAATGTCTCCGATTGTTCCACTTTCCTTCGATACCATTATTGGCGTCGCGCAGGCGGAGCCAGGCTTCGTGTACCAGGGAAGTGGCACTGAGGGTTTGGGGCCCCTCGTTTGCGATCTTGAGGCGAGCGATCCGTCGCAATTCAGAGTAGATCGAGGGGACGAGATTTTCGATCTTGCTGTTTTCCGAACCCTCTTCTTCTGATGACATGAGTCGAACTGAAACCCCTTTGCATCGAAAGGCAAACCATCTCGTTGAGCGAGTCATTTGCTGCCCTCGCTTCTTCTCTTTGGCCTCTCTAATTTTAAGGAGATAGTATCCGTTTCACGATTCTACCTGTTGGCTCTGATGCGTTTGGTGAATGCGTCCGATGAAATGCCAGAGAATCAAGGTGATCAGCGTGAGCAGGGCTCCGGCTGCGAGCGCAACCCAGCCTTGCTCAATTCGGTCGCCGAGACAGTAGAGCGCCGCTCCTCCGAGGATGCCGCCGGCGGAAAAGTTGGTCCAGCGAAGCCAGCGCGCCTCTCGCGAAGAGGTCGGGGGTGGCGCTCCCAATACAAAGAAAGCGCTGTAAACAAGGATGGCGACGAGCCCCCACCCGACGAAATTGGCAAAGGGCACCCCAAACCACGAGCCGGTCCTTCCCCAGGTCCAGGCACCCGATTCTACGGCAAGCGGATCGAGATAGAGATCCGAGGCGATGATGATGAGGGCGGCAAAAGGAATCCGAATCCACGGATCGAGTCTTGCTCTCCCGCAGGGTTGCACGAGATCCAGCAGGAGCAGTGGCGAATAGAGGAGCACAAACCAGGCAAAAGGGATGAATAGTGGAACGGTCCCGAAGAGTCGGGGGCCGATCGCTTCGTGGTAGTGATAGGATGCACCGTGAGGAAGACCGACGCGAGTTCCGAGTGCTTCAGCAGGAATGGAGATTACAAAGGCGCATGCCAACAGTTCGAAGGCCTTGCGGAATGACCAATAGCTCGTTGCATGTACCAGCGCCACGACTGTGAGGAGCAGGGTGCCGCCAAGCATCCAGGAACTCTCGACCTGCCAATCAATCATTCCCCCAGAAAAGCGCATGATCCCAATCAGAGCGGTCACCACCGCTCCAAGCATCATCAGGGCGATTGTGAACCGGGCCTGCCTGCCCAGGGAAAAGAAACTGTCGAACCGGTTTCCCATGGCTTGGCCGTTCCGTCAGTTACTTGCGATCCCCTCTATCGGTCGGGTTCGGCTGGCTCGCCAGGCCGGATAGAGACTCCCACCGATTCCAAGGGCAATAATTGCGAGCGCCCAGACGGCGACAAGGACCGGATCGAAGGTCGTTTCGATCGCGAGCAGGTAGGGCAGGCTGGCAACCCATCGAAGAGCGGCCCAGCCGATCAGGACTCCGAACAGACCTCCAATGACCGAAAGGATCACTCCTTCGATCATGACAAGCCGGAGGATACGACTTGGAGCCCAGCCCAGCGCCGAGTAGATCGCGAATTCTGCTTTTCGTTCGACGACTGACATCAACAGCGTGTTGACCGTCACGATCAGAGCAACAACAATCGCAACCGGCGAATTAGCCCCGGTGAAGGCTCGCAGGAAACCGAGCGCGGCGCTTTCAGCGGCGAGCTCTTCAGAGGGGTAAAAGGAAAGTTCGGGAAACTCCTCTTCCAATTCCGCGCAAAGAGCCACTCGGCTCTCCATCGTTCCCGGATCTTTGAGACGGATATTGAGGGTGCTGATCTGGCCCGGTTCGCGAACGATTTCCTGAAGGTCGGAAAGTTCCATGAATCCCATTTGCCGATTCGCGACGATCTCGGAAATGGCGATGCCACTAACCGTTCCCGGGTAGCCGAGCAATTCCACCTCATCGCCCGAACTCTTTTCGAGTGCCCCAGCCCAGTTTTCCCCGAGGACAATCTCAAATCCCTCCGGCCAGCGCGGTCTTGGAATCATGCCTTCGGAAAGATCGAAGCTCTTCCAGAGAAAGCTGTCGTTCGGCCAGCCGGTCACAATCATGTGGAGCGTTTCGCCATCGCCATCCCGGCGCACATCAAGGATCCCGAGTAATTCACCGGCCACCTCTGCGACTTCCTCCCGGCGCTCGATTTGTCTTCCAACTTCCTCTTCGACAGAAACGGCGAGCACGTCCACGGCTCCCTTGCGGGTCGCGATCAGATGGGTCTCCCTTGTCAGGGCCGCGAGGATGAAGGCTCTGTCGGCTCCGCGGGACATCCCCACGAGCGAAACGAGACTGCCAATGCCGACCGCGATTCCGAGAACAGTCAGTGCCGTCCGCAGCCGTCGCTGGCGGAGATTACGAAGCGGGATCGCGAGAAACACCATCAGTCTTCTACCCTCCCATCGAGCAAGTTGACGGTGCGATCAAATCTACCTGCGACCGCTTGATCATGAGTGACCACGACCATCGCGAGGTCCTTCGCCTCGCGCAGTTCGATCAGGAGATCGAGCACCTTTGCCGAATTCGTCGAATCGAGATTGCCGGTCGGCTCATCGGCAAGAATCACGTCCGGGTCATTCGCGAGTGCCCTCGCAATGGCAATGCGCTGACGTTCACCCCCGGACATCTCTCCGGGTAGATGCGCGGCGCGATGACTCAGGCTGACGTTCTCCAGTAACTCTTTCGCGCGCTCTTTCCGATCACGTGACTTCGGGACCACGCCAAACATCGGGACCTGGATGTTTTCGAGAGCAGTGAGCGTCGGTAAGAGGTGAAAAGACTGGAAGACAAAGCCGATCAGCTCAGCCCGAATCGCAGCCTGTTGTTTCGCGTTTTCCGGTTCGGATCCTCGGAATCGAATGCGTCCCGCCGTTGGCGTATCCATCGCGCCGAGGAGATGCAGCAGCGTCGATTTCCCACTGCCGCTGGGACCGCAAACTGCAAACGAGTCTCCTTTTTCAATCTCAAGCGATAGACCCTGCAGCGCCGTTACCCGCGCCTTCGCAAAGGTCCGTTCCACGTCTTCGAGTTGGATTAGCGGCGTCGTCACGGCATATCGCAAAAGTAGCGGATCATTACCCTAGTAATTCAGTCGGACAAGCCTGGAAATTCGACCTTGCGAATCGGGAAAGCGGAAAACTTCGAATGCTCTCCGTTTTTTGACCGGCATACGCGCTTTAATCGTAGCAGAAGTGAGGAATGGCAGAATTACGTTTCGAGATTGGGAGTGCGGTGATGTGTAACCTCGGTCAGAGTGGTTGGAAGCTCGGTCAGATCATTGGGCTGCACTATCGAGAAGATTCGTGGCCCGCTGAGCAGGTAGCACCCTACCAGGTTTTGCTAGGAGCCGATCAACTGCTCATCTATGTCCCGGAAGACGACGACCGCTACTGCCGCGCGGCCACCGATGAGGAGATGAAAATGGCTCGCCGACCCGATGCTCTTGCGACGCTCCCGTCTCAGCCGGAAGTGGCGGAAACCGAGCCTGGGCTTGAGTCAAAAGGCGTCGAGAGCATGTCCCCGCAACTCCGCTGCGGGGGCGAGCCGGCGGAGCTCGGGACCGCCGGGTATCGTAGCGGTCGCTGTCATTGCTGCGAATCCTGCCCCCGAACGTGGTCGGCTGCTGAACTCTACAGCGAGCACTACCGCTGCGCGGAGCGCAATGGGCTTGCGGTGACTCGGCAGACAGTGGATCTCGGCACCCTTCGCGTTGGCGATTCGGTCCATCAAGCTGCGGGCGAGATGACCCCTTGCGAGGAGGGCTTCCTGCAGTCCCCAATGCTGGTGCGGCTGCCGCCGGGCCTTCGCTTTGCCGACGATGGCACCCTCACCGGCGATGTGCAGTTTGACCCGTATCGGGACGCGGAATACCAGGTTGATTTTATTGCCGTGAGTACAGCCGCCTGGGACGACGAGGATGTGGGCATCGTTCGGCTCGAGATCGCTTTTGTTGTGGAGGGGAACGAACCCCCCGATGGATTTGACCTCGAGACGTTCCGACGCACACAGCACCAGGCCAGCGATGCGGCGCAGCGCATTCTGCGCGAGCTAGGTGATACGTGGGCGAGATGGGAGTCGGGAGAGCTCGACAATCCGACCACCTGCGACCGGATGCTCGCTGACCTTGATCGGCTGCGGGGGCTCTGCGAATCACACCCCCGACTCGATCACGGGCGGTATTGGGCCCATCTCGGCGGCTATCACATGAATGTCCACAAGCTCCTCGAGAACGCACTCTTCGAATGCGAGCTCTATCTCGGCTATGCTCTCACCTTTGAAGACCCCGAAGTTCGATTCTATGCGGAAGCGAATCTCGAGGGCTGCTATCAAAAGCGGCTGCTTGAGGCGGCTCGATTTCTGTGGATCGACGGCGTCCAGCAGATGATGCGTGGCGAGTGGGCGACCGCCGCGAAAACTCTAGAGGTCGCGGCAGCGAAGAAAGATGGCTGGGGTTGGGCGATCAATTTTGGCGACATCTGGTTCACCGAGTCCGCGGCGCGACTCGTCCACGGAGCTGGGCTTCTCGCTCTTGGTGGGGCCAATGTTAGGGAAGGCAAGCAGTGGATCGCCGAGTCAGCGCGGCTTTTGGAACTGGGAGAGGAGAGGACGGAAGAAGCCGGCTT
>JBCCBR010000237.1:0-6049 GCA_039033935.1 Verrucomicrobiota bacterium | reverse complement strand
TTCAAGCAGAGCATTACCAAATCCCTCGTAAGTACTCGGGTAGGTGACAAAATCAGCATGCAGATAAAGATCCCACAATGTGTATATTTTTTTAACCTCTGAATCCCTTTGCCTGACCTCCCCTACCCGGTCTGCAACCACCCTCATGTCCACACCCTCTTTTCATTGATGAGGTCGTCAACCGGGTCAATCAGGAGCAGCTCGATTTCGTGATTCTGGCAGGCGACTTTATCACACACGATATCGCGGCCTTCCCCGAGCTGGCTGATCGTCTCGGCCATCTCAAAGCGAAACAGGCTGTTTTCGCGATTCTCGGGAATCACGATCATTGGCACTACGATCCAATGATTGAGACTCTCTTCTCTGAGTCAGGCATTCGGCTGCTGCGAAACGAGGCCGCCATCTTCGACCATTTCGCCCTTGCCGGGATCGAGAGCAACTGGGGCGGCGCTCCAGATCTTCCAGGAGCGCTCGCCGAGGTGCCTACCGACATGCCAGTGATTCTCGGCTGGCACGAGCCTGACAATTTCGATCTCTACGAGGATCCCCGAATCGCCCTCCAAGTCTCAGGACACACCCACGGCGGGCAAGTCTGCGCCCCTCTCTGGGGTCCGATCCAGCTCCCCTCTCACGGCAACAAGTATGCTCGTGGTCATTTCCAAAGGGACAGGTCCCATCTCTTTGTGACCCGCGGTATTGGGGTTTCGGAAGTCCCTTTCAGATTTCTCTGTCGCCCGGAGATACCTATTCTCAGCTTCCAGCCCAACTCTTAACCATCCCACCGACCGGATCCAAACCCCAACGAATATGAGCTGGCTGTCTCGTCGAAATCTGCTGCGAACCGGTCTCTATGGAGGACTCGCCTCGGGTCTGGGCACAGCCTGCTACAGCCGCTTTGGCGAGGCTCGCTGGCTGGATCTCCACGAACTCAAAATCCCGCTTACTCCGGCGCAAAGCGATCTCGATGGCATTCGTCTCACCGTGCTGACGGATTTTCACCACGATGAGTGGGGCGATTCCGAATACATTGATGAAGTTGTGAGACAAGTGAATGCTGAGAACCTCGACTTCGTGATCCTCGCCGGGGACTTCATCACAAACGACATTCACGCTTTTCCCGAGCTGGTTGATCGTCTATCCCGACTCACCGCCAACCGCGGCGTTTTTGCGATGTTAGGAAATCATGACCACTGGCACTACGACCCGATCATCGACAAGCTTTTCTCCGAGCTCGGGATTCGACTCCTCAGGAATGAGGCGACGATATTCGACCAATTCGCGGTTGTAGGGTTAGAGAGCAACTGGGGCGGGAGGCCGGATCTGTCGAAGGCACTTGCACGGGTCCCTCCAGAAATGCCGGTGATCCTGGGTTGGCACGAGCCAGACAACTTCGACCTCTACGACGATCCACGCATCATCCTGCAAGTCGCCGGCCACACTCACGGAGGGCAGGTCTGCGCTCCGATTCACGGTCCCATCCTGCTTCCCTCACACGGTAGAAAGTATGCTCGCGGTCACTTCCAAAGACGGAGCTCTCATCTCTTCGTGACGCGCGGCATTGGAATCTCAGGCGTGCCGTTTCGGTTTCTATGTAGACCCGAGATACCGATCCTGAAATTTGAGTATCAGGCAAACCAATCGCTCATCACTTCGCCATGCACGTCGGTGAGTCGAAAATCCCGGCCAGCGTAGCGATAGGTCAGCTGTTCGTGATCAAAGCCGAGGAGGTGCAGAATCGTGGCGTGGAGGTCGTGGACGTGGACACGGTCCTCAACCGCTTTGAAGCCGAGTTCATCGGTTTTTCCGTACTGGAAGCCACCTTTGACGCCGCCCCCTGCGAGCCACATCGAGAAGCCGTGGTGATTGTGATCGCGTCCCAGACGCGTGTTCGGTGCGTTGGCCCCGGGCGTTGGCAACTCAACTGTTGGCGTCCGGCCAAACTCACCGCCCCAGACGACCAGGGTGTCTTCGAGCAATCCTCGCAACTTTAAATCCTGAAGCAGAGCTGCGATCGGCTGGTCTGCCTCGGCCGCGAGTCGACCGTGGTTTTTTTCGATCTCCGAATGGCTGTCCCAGGGTTGCCCTGCTCCGTGCCAGACCTGCACAAATCTCACCCCGCGCTCGACCAGGCGACGGGCGATCAACATCTGCCGTCCGTGCAGGGTGTCACCATACATTCCACGAATCGACTCGGGCTCTCTCTCCACATCAAAGGCATCCGTCGCTTCGAGCTGCATCTTGTAGGCAAGCTCGAGCGAGTGCATTCGCGCCTCCGCCGCAGCGTCGAATTGGTGGGTCTCGGCATCCTGCCGATTCATCTCCTGGATCAGATCGAGCTGACTTCGCTGCAAGTCCCTCGTCAAGTGAGGTGCTTTGAGATTTGGAATCAACTCGTCGACAGCACCCGATTTGGTATCAATGTGAGTCCCCTGATAGGCACCCGGCAAGAATGCGGAGCGCCAGTTCTGGGTCTCCACAATCGGGACTCCTCCGGGGCAAAGTGAGACAAAGCCGGGGAGATTTTCGTTTTCGGTTCCGAGCCCGTAAGTGACCCAGCTCCCGACGCTGGGACGAACCAGATTGACCCGCTCCGCTCCGGTATTCATTAACATGAGCGACGGCTCGTGGTTCGGCACATTGGCGTGCATTGAGTTGACCACGCAGAGATCGTCGGCCATCTCCGCCACCTTCGGAAACAAATCGCTGATCCAGAGTCCGCTTTTGCCCCGTGGACGAAACTCCCATGGCGACTGCATCACCGCGCCGGTCTTCCGCTCGGTCCTTAAATGTTCGCCGGGCGTCGGTTGCCCATTGTATTTGCTGAGGGCAGGTTTGTAGTCGAAAGAGTCGACCTGCGAGGGTCCCCCATTAGCAAAAATGTGGATCACACGTTTTGCTCGTGGGGCGTGATGAGTCAGGCCCGGAGCGAGTGGGTTGAAGTTGCGCCCTGATTCGAAAGCTGAACCGAGCAGCGGAGCGAGCCCGAGCGAACCCATCCCCATTCCGGTGCGACGGAGAAACTGTCGACGAGAAAAGCCTGATTGATTCATGGAACAAAGAGGAACTGATTCGTGTTGAAGAGCGCCTGCGCGTAGGCTTCGAGAGGCTCGGCGAGCTGATTGGGACCCGTGAAGTCGTCGGCGAGATTCCACCGCGCGGCGAGCCCACCCAGCTCGGTGATGTCGATATTCCAGGTGACAGTGTCAAAGGCGGAATTGTCTTTATAAGGATCGACGATGAAATGGACGATTTCGCCAGCCCGCAGTGCCAGCTCCGCTCGATTGAAAACCTTCGATTTTTCAGTCGGGGGCAGCACCACATCATGGAGAGACCTCCATTCCCCACCGTCGGGGGAACCGACAATGACGCGCAGTCGAACGCCGTTACCTTTGCCTTGGTTTGGTCTTGTCAGATCAGCTTCGAGCCGAACCGTGAGATCAGCCGGTGCCTCCCAACGGATGACTGAAGCCTCGCGGCTGGTGTAGCCGGAATGGGTCTGGCCGCCTCTTGCTCGGAGGTAGCTGAGAGGGCTGTTGGGAATCGGGAAATCGCCACCCTGGACCTGCCATTGCTCTCCGGTCCAGTGCTCAAAGCGGTTAAAGGCGACACTGAGATCCTCGCTCACTTCACCCCAGCCATAGCTCCAGGCGGTGCCAGTCTGGTTCTCTCGCAATGGGGCGACGCCTCGCTCGAAGTCATCAAGAAAGCTGCTAGCGAGAGCGATGGCCGCTCCGCTTGGCTCTTCACCAAAAACCTTGCGGTGCATCGCCACGACCGGCTCCCCTGTCGCAATCGCCTGCTCCGCCAGGGCAATTGAACGCCCCCGACTGAACTCGCTGTTCAGCGTGAAAAGAGCCTGCATTGGAATCGTTGTTCGAGGGCGCTGCGCGGTGGTTTCCTGCGGATTGGAAAAGTCAAAGTGTCGGAAAACCGGATTCAAATTCTGACGGTCGATAAACGCATAAACTGTTCTCCGATTGGAGGCGGTAGCGCCAAAGACTTCCACGGGGTGGCCGAACAGATTCCGGTCCAGCTCTCCCGAGACCGCGAGCATGCTGTCGCGCATCTGCTCGAGATCGAGTCGTCGCCTCGGGAAATGCCAGAGAGTCCGGTTTTCGGGATCTAGCTCCGTCATCTCCAGTTTGTTCGGATGAGCCGATCCCTGCTGCCAAGTGGCTGACGTGACAATGAGCCTATTGAGGGCTTTGAGAGACCAGCCGTTTTCAACAAACCAGACTGCGAGCCAATCGAGCAGCTCGGGATGATCCGGTGACTCACCAGTGATCCCGAAGTCGTCGATCGTCCGAACGAGTCCTTCACCAAAATGCCACATCCACACTCGATTGACGAGACTGCGCGCGGTGAGCGGGTTCCCCGGATCAACGATGTCATGCGCTAAGTCGAGACGGCCACTTCCGACTGTGTACTCAGGAGCGTCCGGTCCATCTACGAGGCTCAAAAAGCGCCGAGGGGCGACATCCCCTCGGCGACCGGGATTGCCTCGGATCATGACCCGAGTTGGCCTCGGATCTGGACGATCGCGGAGCAGCAGAGCTCTCGGGGCCTCCATCTGCGAGTCCGCCACAAACTTGTCGAGCTTGCCCCGCATCGTCCGGAGCTTCTTTTTGAACTCGGGATCAATTTTCGCTTCGAGAAGTGTCGGTTTGCCCGCGAGATCGGGATGCTCCGCAGCAGCTTTTTCTAGATGGGGACGGAGAGCCTCTTCTATTTCAGCCCGCTTCTCTGCGAGGCGAGCGCGATAGGCATCCGCATCCGCACCACTCGGCTCTGGACCGATCACCGGTTGGGCAGTCTCCCTCGAGTTCTCGAACACACCGTAGATTCCGTAATAGTCAGCCGTCGGAATCGGATCGAATTTGTGATCGTGGCAGCGTGCGCAAGACACGGTCAGAGACATCAAACCCCGGAAGGTTGTGTCGACTCGATCATCGACGACCAGTTCCGTCTTGCCGTTTTTGCTGAGGGAAAGAAATCCCATCGCCGCGAGGTGTTCCCGCTCGGGACCGGACCAGTCTTTGACAATCTGATCGGCGGCGAGTTGATAGAGGATGAATTGGTCGAGCGGCAAGTCCTCATTAAATGCCCGGATCAACCAGTCGCGATAGGTGTAGCTGTAAATGAATCGGCGCTCTCGCCCCGCTCCTTCATAGCCCTTGGTGTCGGCATATCGAGCCACGTCCATCCAATGCCTCGCCCATCGCTCCCCGTAGTGAGGGGAAGCGAGCAGCTCTTCGACTAGAGTCATCCACACTTCGCTTTCGGGGCGCTGATCGCGACGCAGCCTCTCGAGTTCCTCGAAGCTTGGTGGCAGACCGGTAAGACTTAAATAAAGGCGTCTCGCCCGGTCATCGAGATGAGCCGCTTCGGCTGGCTCGACTCCCTGCTCGAGACGAGCATGACTGAGAAAGTAATCGATCGGATGCCCCGCCGACTCCGGCAGTGGCGCTACCTCCGGAATCTGGAACGACCAGTGCTCAAGTGGATCGGCCCGCTGCTCGTAAGGCTCTGGCTCGTCCGGCCAGGGCAAACCCATTGCGATCCACTGCGCTATTTTCTCCACCTGCTCCGTTTCCAAAGCGGGACCCTTTTCAGGCATGGCCGGAAACTTGGCATCGTCTGTCTGGAGCAGGGACTGGATCACCGGGCTGGCCTCAGGCTGCTCGAGATTGACAACCTTGCGGTAATCGGTCCCTCTCAGCCAACCGGCACGATGGGTTAGCTGCAGTCCAGATTTCGCCTCAGCCCCGGTGTGACACTGATAACATCTCTCCGCGATGACCGGGCGAATCTCCTTTTCAAAAAAGGTAATTTGCTCGGGCTGAAACGATGGCGCGGCCACATCGCCAGCGAGACCCTCCGCTATCGAAATAGCGACAGTCAACAGAATGGCTGGAAGTGTCCTCAACATCAGCTTTTAAGGTCGAGTAGAGAAGGCGCGATTCAATTGCCTCGTTCGCGCGATCAGTTCGACGCATCGGGTGATGGCTTCCTACACCAAAAAGAAAGCAACCCGGCCAGTCGGCGCAGG
>JBCCBR010000236.1:0-6076 GCA_039033935.1 Verrucomicrobiota bacterium | reverse complement strand
GAAAAGACCGCAGGTGGTCTATATTTACCTGACACCGCCAAGGAAAAGCCCCAGGTTGGGATCGTACCGTGGGATCATGAGGGCCCTTCCGCTCTTTACGCGCTTGATAAAAAGACCGGCGAAACCGTCTGGGAAGTGGCTCGTGACGAGCCAACCGTCTGGCCAACGCCACTTGTCATAGCATCTGGGGACGGTCACCAAGTGATCATGAGCGGCGAAAACAAAGCCCGCGCCTATGATCTCGCCACCGGAGAAGAACTCTGGCGCTGCGGGGGCCAGACGCAGCGTCCGGTCGCATCACCGGTTCACTGGGATGGGATCGTGCTGATCGGAAGCGGTTTCCGTGGCCAATTCCTAGGCGCCTTTCGAACCGATGGGAGAGGTGATATCGAAGGTACCGACAGCGTCGTCTGGACGACAAGCGACGACACGCCAGATATTGCTTCACCAATGCTCTCAGAGGGACGCGTCTACTTTCACAAAGGCAAAACCGGTATCCTGACCTGCCTCGAAGCCACGACCGGAAAAGTCCTCTTTGGCCCCGATCGAATTCCCGGAGTCACCTCCACCTATGCCTCGCCAATAGCGGCAGGGGGGCACATCTACCTCACCGACCGAGGTGGAACGATCACCGTGATCAAAGATGCTCCGACACTCGAGATCGTAGCAACCAACTCTCTTGGCGAAGGGGTTGACGCCACCCCGGCACCAGTCGGAAATGAGCTATTTGTCAGAGGAGAGACACATTTGTTTTGTCTCTCAGCCGAGTGAGTGGTGAAGGAGGGAGACTAACGCTCCTCGCAGTCGGTAAACGCCAGAAGCGTAAGCGGCCGGCCCTGAGGATTCGTCCTCGTCCTCGTCCTCGTCCTCGTCCGCGTCCTCGAATCCAAAGCCTTCGCTCGTCCTGATACTCAAAGCCTCTCGTTCGGAACATTTCGCATGATCTGCTACTTTGATTCGAACTCGTTCCTCGCCCTCGAATCCAAAGCCGTAGCTGAATTTGCTAAAAATTCAGCCCCGAACTCCTCCTGACTCAACACCTCTCGTTGGGAACCTCCCAAACATCCCGCCACGCAGATTCATCCTTCATCATCCGGCCCGAATCGACCGGCATCGCAAACAAAAAAAGCCGCGTTCCCAATCGAAACTGGAAACGCGGCTATTTGGAAAATCCTTCTCTAGCAGAGATTAATCGTCCGCTTCTTCCTCGACCCCAACCGGGGAATCGACCCACTCGATCAAAGCCATCGGGGCGGCGTCGGAGGCGCGCTGACCAAGCTTGATGATGCGAGTGTAGCCCCCCTTACGGTTAGCACTGGCCGGAGCCAACTCGCCGAAAAGCTTTTTCACACTGCGCTGCGCGAGCTGATTGCTGCCAAGCAGCGAGATGGCGCGGCGACGACTGTGTAGCGTGTCTTTTTTGCCCAGAGTAACGAGCTTGTCAGCATAGGGCCGGAGCGCCTTTGCTTTCGCCAGAGTTGTACGAATCTGGCGATGCTCGATCAAACTGCAGGCGAGATTCCGCATCATCGATTCGCGATGCGATTTGACGCGCTGCAGTTTTACAGTCTTGCTTCGGTGTCTCATGAGAAAGGGTTGAGGAAAGGGTGTGCCAGAAAAGTGGCTTCCTCTGGCACCACCCGGGTTTTGATTAGTCGTTCAGGTTCTGAGCAATGAGAGCTGCCAAACCAGGACCCTCGGACCCGCGGTCGCCACCCAGTAGCGGCGAAGCGAAGGGCTGCTCGAGGAGGCTCGGATCGATCTGCATCCCGAGGGAGAGACCGAGCTCGTGAAGCTTGTCTTTGATTTCGTTGAGGGACTTTTTCCCGAAGTTACGATACTTGAGCATCTCAGCCTCGCTCTTCATCGCGAGCTGACCCACCGTGGTGATGTTTGCGTTGTTGAGACAGTTGGCAGCGCGGACTGACAGCTCGATCTCGTTGACGCTCATGTTGAGCAGTTTCTTGAGCTCGCTGTTTTCTTCGCTCTGGGTTTCAGGACGATCTTCAATCAGGACAGCGTCGTCGTCGTAATTGACGAAGACATCAAGGTGATGGCGCAGAATCGCAGATGCCTGAAGGAGCGCATCGTGCGGCTCAAGGCGACCGTCGGTCCAAACCTCGAGAATCAGCTTGTCGTAATCGGTCCGCTGACCAACACGGGTGTTGCTCACCGCATACTTGACGCGGCGAACAGGGGAAAAAATCGAGTCGATCGCGATGACACCGATCGGCATGTCGGGATGCTTGTTGTCTTCCGAGGTGTTGAAGCCTCGGCCAACCCGGACTTCCATCTCGATGCTGAACTTGGTGTTGCGGTCGAGAGTGCAGATGTGCTGATCCTTGTTAACGATCTCGTATTGCGGGATCTCCTGAATGTCGCCAGCGGTGACTTCGCCAGCCTTATCGACTGTCAGCGACAGGGTTGCCGGCTCTTTTTCCTCGGTGTGGCGAAAGCGAATCTTTTTGAGATTGAGGATGATCTCAGTGACGTCCTCGACCACTCCGGGAAGCGAGGTGAACTCGTGCTGGGCCCCTGCAATGCGAACGCTGGTGATCGAGGCACCCTCAAGTGAGGATAGCAGGACGCGGCGGAGGCTGTTGCCGATGGTGTGACCAAAACCCGCCTCGAAAGGCTCTGCGGTGAACTTGGCGTAGGTTTCGTTGGAGGAATCTTCGTCTTTGACAAGACGATCTGGGACTTCAAACGGAGCTAATGCAACTGACATGTAGGTAGGTAGGTAGCCGGGTTTCCCTGAAGAAAGCGTGCCTCTCAATTCACAAACCCAGCAGGGTGCCAAGTGTGACCGAGATCGACAGGACCAACGGCAATTAGAATGCGCTCGGGCGCGGAATATGGCGGTAATTTCACGAATGTAAAACGCTTTTTAGAGGGCTCCTCTTCGAGATCAGCCCACCAACCCAGGGGCCCCACGTCCTCCGCTTGAGTCTATCTTGCAAAACACACAAATGCCGCCTCACACGCGGGGTGGAGGCGGCATCTGCTGTTCTCGGTCTGTCTGTTTGTGTGTAAAATTGGTTTCAGCGCGCAGAGGGCACCTTTACTTTCGGACTGGTAGAGCGCAGGGGGCGACGGCGCGCGTCAGACCGAGCTTGGCCGGCTTTTCTGAAAGCCTCGCGAGTACGCCCTTCGTTCCAAAAATCAGCTCCACTATCGATCTCCCACGAATTCGCATCCCAGTACGAGGGAGCAACCGGGAGAGGAGGCTTTGATTTGCTGACCTCACCGGTGGGCTCGGTCTGCGGGGCTGGGCTTTTGCCGGCATTATTGGGCAGCTTGACTTGGTCGCGGGCAGCCAGATTCACTGTCAGTCCAGTGAAGAGGATACCCGACATCAGGAGAAATCGGATCATGTGCGTCTGCGGTGTGTTTGTGTCGGGATTACTTTATGGTATTTATGATAATTATCAAACCAAAAATTCCCCTCCGACGCTATTTCCTCTGTTTTTCCAAAAAGTGCGCATCGGGTTCGGTCGTTCTTGTTCCCAGTTTTCGGGTCGCTTTCAAGACTCGTTTGAGGCTATTCCCGCTTCCCTTGGTCGCTTACCATCTCTGGCGTCCACGACTGCAACTCTCGAAGTGCCGCCTCGATCACCACCCTGAGGTCGGCGAGTTGCGGAATTGATTCGAAGGATTGGATCACGCGCCGCAGCGTCCACCATCGTTTCTCGATGCGAAACGTCGCGAACGCCGAAATCTGGAGCCTGGGAGGGTCGAGTAGCTCGAATTCCTTACCCCTCGCAAATCCGACCTCGAGGGTTTTGCCACCCATTGGGTTCTCACATTCCTGAGTCAGCCTGCGAAAAGGAGGTGCAAAATCGCCTTCCTCAGACCCGGAGTATTCAAGCGCATGCTGCTCTGCGATTTCGATGAAGGTTTCCTCGAACGGAATCAAGAGAGCATCGAGACGGGCGACTTCGGGATCTTTGTGGGGCATCGGGAAGACGAGAATTGTGGCAGATAGTGTTACGGCAAATGGAGTAGGGCAAGTCCTGTAGAGAAGAATCAGTCGGCACGGCGATGTCGGCAGGTTGGGCAAGTTCCCCCGCAGAGAATCTCTCTGGCCTGAAATCGCGGCCTTGCGAATTATCGATCATCTCCCTACGCTCGATCCATGCTCCATTTGCCTGTAAATCTCGCAGTTCTGATCCTGGTTTGCCTCCTTAGCTCATTCGCATCAGCCGAAGAAGCCAAGCCGAATTTTATCGTGATCCTCACCGATGACCAGGGCTGGGGAGATCTCAGCCTCCATGGAAACGAAAATCTCTCGACGCCGCACATCGACTCTCTGGCGCGTGATGGAGCACAGTTCGATCGCTTTTACGTTTGTCCGGTTTGCTCACCGACACGAGCCGAATTCCTGACCGGTCGTTACCATCAGCGTGGTGGAGTCTACAGCACCTCGGCGGGTGGTGAGCGGCTCGATCTCGACGAGACCACAATCGCTGACGTATTCCTTGCCAATGGTTACCGCACCGGAGCTTTTGGGAAATGGCATAATGGGATGCAATTTCCCTACCACCCGAATGGGCGGGGCTTTGAAGAGTTTTATGGATTCTGTTCGGGCCACTGGGCCGACTACTACAGCCCGATGCTGGAGCACAACGGCGAGATCGTGACTGGTGAGGGATTTGTGGTCGACGATTTTACGAATAAAGCGATCGAGTTCATCAAGGCGAATCGGGAGACGCCTTTTTTCGTGTATCTGCCCTACAACACGCCTCACTCGCCAATGCAGGTGCCGGAGGAATACTGGTCGAAGTTTTCCGACGCCACCCTGACAATGGAGCATCGCTACGCCGATCGCGAAAAAGAGCTCCACACCCGAGCAGCGCTCGCGATGTGCGAGAATATCGACGCAAATGTAGGCCGCCTGCTTGCTGCGCTTGATGAACTCGAAATCGCGGAGAACACCGCCGTCCTCTACTTTTGCGACAACGGACCCAATGGCGCTCGCTGGAACGGCGGCATGGCCGGACAAAAGGGCTCGACCGACGAGGGCGGGGTGCGGAGCCCCATGCTGGTCCGCTGGCCCGCCAAGATCGAAGCCGGTAGCGTTGTCGAAACTCGCGGGGCAGCGATTGATCTCATCCCGACTCTGGCGAGTCTCGCCGACATCGAAGTCGGGGAAACTCTACCGCTCGATGGAGCAGACATCAGCGCTGCTCTCCTCGGGGAGCCAGTCCCCGAGGAGCTCCACAATCGCTACCTTTTCTCCGGTTGGAAGGGGCGCACATCGCTCCGGACGGCGCAGTATCGCCTTTCGCAAAAAGGGCAGCTCTTTGACCTCGTAGCGGATCCTGGACAGCAGCAGGACATCCGCAAGCAGAAGCCCGAGCTGCACCGCGAACTGACGGCGGCGCTCGATGCCTGGGCTGCGGAAATGGATGCGGAACTCGGCGAAGAAGATCTGCGGCCTTTTGTGATTGCCGATCCCGGTCATCGCATCACCCAGATTCCAGCGCGCGATGGCATTGCGACCGGAGGCATCAAGCGATCTAACAAATTCCCCAATGCTTCCTATTTCGAAAACTGGACGTCAACGAACGAGGCGATCGAGTGGACCGCCGAGGTCGCGGCCGGAGGCACCTTTGAAGTCGAGATTTTCTACACCTGCGCGCCTCAGAATATCGGTGCCACGATTGAGCTGAGCTTTCTTGATGCTGCGCTGACAGGCAAGCTGGAGACGCCAAGGGTGCCCGAGCTTATCGGTGCCGAGAATGATCTCTACCCCAGGACCGAAGGCTACGATCAGAACTGGGCCCGAATGACGCTCGGAGAAATTGATCTCGAAGCCGGGGCCGGCACTCTCCGGTTAAAAGCGACTGAGATCCCAGGCGAGGAGGTGATGAACTTTCGCCTGCTGCTGCTGAAGCGGACGGGGTAAGGGGGGGAATATCTACGGGTGGGAGATGAGCGATTTAGCAATTGGGAAAGCAGTTACTGCTTTGATTTGTTTGGTCTGCCTCTGCCCGCTTCTTGCAGCACTTATTAGCTGTATAGTTTATTCATCGAAGAAAAGTGAGATTCAAAATGTATTTCAGCATGATGGTTG
>JBCCBR010000235.1:0-6091 GCA_039033935.1 Verrucomicrobiota bacterium | reverse complement strand
TCCACGACCTCCTGCTAGTATGACGACTTTCATTAAGTAGAGATGGGTTCGGACTATTGCACCTTTTCCAACAAGAAGTCTCCCATCGCAAGACAGTCCAATCCGCTATCGTAGAAGCATCGAATCGCTTCGTGGGGGTGGGAGACGATAGGTTCACCCATCACATTCAGGGAAGTGTTAAGTAGTAGGTGCTCACCAGTCCGCGTTCCAAACTCATCGATCAACCGCCAGTATTTCGGATTCATTGCCTGACTGACGGTTTGAGGGCGTAGGGTGTTGTCGGCATGCACCACGGCAGGAATGCGTTTCCTTTTCGGTTCTGGGCAAGTGAACGAAGTAATCATGAAAAACTCATCCCTCGGATTCTCGAGGTAGTGTTCTTTCTTCTCACGATGCATTGATGGGCAAAACGGGCGAAATCCTTCCCGGAACTTCACCCTCGAGTTGATGATATCCTTGTTCTCGGCACGATTGGCGCTCATGAGAATAGAGCGATTCCCGAGCGCTCGGGGGCCACTTTCCATCCGGCCCTGAAACCACGCCACGATCTGATCCTTCGCCAGCCGGTCTGCAACTTCGCTCTCGATGTCTTCGACCCTGCGGTAGTTGAGGTTGCGCGTTTTCAGAACAGTTTCGATTTCATCGTTGGAGTATTCAGGGCCGCGATAGAGATGGTCGAGGATTTGATTTTTCGCACCCGGATTCCTATGATGCCACGCGTAGAGCGCAGCCCCCACCGCAAGACCCGAATCGCCAGCGTTGGGGAAGATATGATGCCGCGCTACTTTTCCAGTCTCCCAAATTCGCTGATTGAGTTTTACATTTAGAAAAAGTCCCCCAGCACATGACAAGTTTGAGGTGCCCTCGCGATTCAGCCACGGAAAAATCAGCTGGCTGATTTGCTCCTCGATGATCCGCTGCGCCTCCGCGGCGATCTGTTCCCGGCCATGGCATTCGACCAGTCGGCTCATGTCCTCGGCTAGACCGTAATGATGGTGAAGCGCTCCTGATTGATCAATTTGGTAAAATTGTCCGTAGTCTGCGGGTGAGATTAAACAACCGTTCTCGAATTTCGGATAGTATCCATCGAGTATTCCAGCGACGTCACTGGGATCTCCATAAGGGGCTAATCCCATCGTCTTGCCCTCGCCATCACCGTGCCACCACCCGAGTCCCTCGGTGACGATCCCGTAGAAAATGGCAGTTGAAGATTCGGTCCCGAATTTTTCTAAAGGCTCGATCCTCCCGCCCTCTCCGCGCCACAGGCAGGTCGAGAATCCGTCGCCTTCGCCATCGATCGTAGCGATCAGCTGTTTCTCATCGTGACCGCTCGTGTAGTAGGCCGAAGCGGCGTGGGCGAGATGGTGCTCGACGGAATCGAGTTCCACCTTCGGTGAAACCGTCCATTTTTTGAAGTAGCGAGGCACGCCACGCAGTGGGAACCCCTTTCGTTTTTTAATGATATCTTGGATCTGCACCAAACGGCTTTTCTTTTGCCTTGGCAATCCATCGAAGAGCAGGTGCAAGTCAGGCACCGGATTGATCGTCGCGACAGCAATGACATCGACATCTTCGCCACTGATTCCGCCAGCATTCAGACAATAGTCCACCGAAAGGCGCGGGAGACCGCTTTGGTGTTTGATCCGGGTGAACCTCTCCTCCGCCACATCGGCAACGATTTCGCCGTCGCGGACCAATGCAGCGCAGGCGTCATGACCGAGGTGAATACCGAGAATGTTCATGGGAAGAAGGGATGCCGCAGAGCAGCCGTAGTTCGTGCAGATCCGAGCAGCAATTTAAATTACTTGAAGCTCCGGATGAGGTAGGATGAATCGGCCACCACGCGCGAGGTAGTCATGGTATTTCTTTCTAAAGAAATCAGCGAAATTCCAAGCTAACAAAAGATAATAATCGGGTGGATCAGCCCGGATCTCCGGGGCGTTCTCATCGACGATGGGAACATGGGTGCCAGGGGTGACCTTGCCTATCTTAAATTCGTTGACTTCAGTAGCCCGACGGATCAGGTCGGGTCCGATGCCGCAGTAGTTCATCAGCGTGCTGCCTTTGAGCGGCGCCCCGAGCGCATCGACGGTCTTGCCCTCGGCTTTTAGTGTTTCCAGCAACTCGCGCAGATCGTCGCGGTTCTTTTCCACTCGTGCGGTGAAATCGCGGTAAGTGGAGATCTCAAAAAGTCCGGCGTTTTCTTCGGCGCGGATCGTCTCTTCGATCGAACTGCGGGTCGGGTGGACGCAATTTTCCAACCCAACATCGAGCACGAAGGATCCGCCATGCACATCGTAGCGCTCGACATCGAGCAGCCGCATTCCGTGCGATTCGAAGAGCCGTTTCAACGGAGCAACGGCGTGGATCATGGTGTGCTCGTGATAGAAATGATCGAACTGATTTTTCTCCAATACATCGAGCAAGTAGACACATTGCGCGCTGAAGACGGTGCGTTCGTTCATCACTTGGCGCAGCCCCCGGATGAAATCGTGGATGTCCTGCAAATGGTAGAAAACGGAGGTCGCAGTGATGAGGTCGGGCCGGAAGTTAAGACTGCGGATCGCCCGCGCGCTCGCCTCCGTCCAGAAGGTTTCGGCGACGACGACGCCATTTTCACGGGCGAGCTTTCCCGTCCGCTGACCGGGATCGACGCCGAAGGTGCGCATCCCTCGATCTGCGAAGATGCCTAGCAGCGTCCCGTCGTTGCAGCCGATGTCGAGGACGAGCGAGTTCTTTTTTAACTCGTATTTCTCGATCAATCGATCAGCCATCCTGTGAAAGTGATCGACCACTGGCATATTGACCCCGGTGATGTAGGGGTGGTTCGAAAACATGAATTCCGGCGATGGGAACTCCTCGATCTGCACCTGCCAGCAGTCCTGACACACCAACATCGAAAAGGGGAAGCGCGGTTCGTTTTCGACCTCGTCGGCAGCGGGGAAGAAATTGCCGTTGGGTTGCTCGCCGAGGTCAAGGAACTTCTCCAACGCAGTGGAGCGGCAGCTCATGCAAACAGTGTTCTTCATCGTGGACCAGTGCTACCCGTAAAGCTTCGAGCGATCGGCTGGAAGCCGTGTGTCCACGAGCAGCAAGGTGTCGAACAGTTTTTCCTCCATGCGGTAGCCGAGCGGCTCGAGGAAGGCGAGAATCTCTTCGGTAGTCTCCGCTTTCCATGATTCGATCGTGATGATCGCCGGACGGTAGCGTTCGAAGTCGAGACCGGCGAGGGCCTTCATATCGTGTCCTTCGACATCGATATTGAGATAGTCGATTCGTGGTATCTCGAATGGGCAGCGCGACAGAATCGATCCGAGTGTGATCGTTCGGGTGGGCTCCTCACTAATCGGAAGCTCCTTTGCTCCGGATCTCTTATCATCGTCAGCTGCCAGTGCGAGCCGGTCGGTTCCTCCGCCGGGATAACTCAGCATTGTCGTCTCAATCTCGCGGTCACTAATCGCCGCGGTGACGTTGAAATCCCCCGGTCGCGCCTGCTCGAATTTCGCGGTACGGTCTGGTTTCATGTCGATGTTGATTCCACGCCAACCCCGTTTGTGGAGTAGCAGCGTGTTCGAGCAGAACACCGGATCGTGGCTGCCGACATCAACATAGATGCCCCGTTCGATCTGGAGGATGTTGGCCCATCGGACCACCGAAACGTCCTCCAGACACATACCGAAACCGAAGTTGAGAAATCGGATTTCCTCCCGCGAAAAATCGGTTTCGTTGCCATTTCTCAAGCATTTCAGGGTCGCGTTAGCGATCCGCGAGAAAAGACCGGCAACGAAGTCTTTGAGTGGCTTCATGGGGTGTTGTGTTTTCGGTCGGCGAGACGTTGAAAACATTTCAGCCCGAGGATGCGGCGGGCGTGGACCGAGAGAGGCTTTTCTCCTTTTCGGCGAAAAGTTTCGGCAAGCCATTTTCCAGCGGCAGCAGCAGCGGCCCTTTCTACCTCGGCATCGCCCATCCGCCGGGCGCGGTGCCAATAGGTTTCGTGAAGCCGCATTAAATTCTCCGCCTGCTTCGCGGTGAGCCGATCCACACCCCCGGCGAGGGCGATGTTGGTTTCGGCCGACGCGCTCACCCCTTCGTACCAGTCCGCGAGACGGTTCTCGGCCGACCGATTCGCCGGAGTGTTCTTCCGGTAGACTGCGCCTGATTTCTCCACCACTCCAATTTTCGCCTCGCGAATCGCGTGGAACCAGAACGCGATATCCTCTCCCGGAGTGGAGTCGAGATTCTTCGGCCACTTTGGGCAATGCTCTCTTCGCAGAATCGCAGCATGCACCGCCCAGGGGGCAAAGGCAATCGCGAAGTCGGTCAGGTCGCCGACCGGAGGAGGAGCCTTTTCGACACCGTCACTGATTTCGCAAGCGTCGCTTTCGATCCATCCTCCAGCGACGATGTCATCACAGTCCGCCGCGCCAATGAGGATCTGGAGGTGGTCCGGCGTGATGCGGTCGTCGGCATCGAGAAACAACACCCATTCGCCCTCGGCGAGAGCTAGACCGATGTTGCGAGCCGAGCAGGGACCGCGATTGGTCTCTTCAAATTGCTTCCGCAGCCTAGGGTCTCCGAGTTTCTCCAATAGTTCGGCTGATCCGTCGGTAGAGGCATCGTCGACTACGATCCACTCGAAATCCCCTATCGTCTGCTCGAAGACGGAGCGGGCCGTCTCCGCGAAGAACTCCACCTTGTTGTGGAGCGGTGTCACGATACTGACCAGGGGCGGGGGCGTCATCGTGCTGCGAGCCAATTTTTTAGCGCGGCCCGGTCGTGGGCATTCAAACCAGCTGCAAGCGTCATGGCGAAGAAGAGTCCTCCAAGAACCGCGCCAGTGACGATCAGTGTCCACCACGATTCGGGTGAGACGAGCGACTCCGCCCCTTTGGCGACACCGAAAAACAGCAGCGACGCGACCGCGACCTTGGCAATGCCCGCGTAGAGCCACCACGAGTTGACTTTCAGGATCGAGGCAGTGTAGAGCGGAGTGAACGCAATGTTATATAGAAAAATCGCGAGGGTCACAACCGCTGCTACCGCGACTAGACCCATCTCAAGCTCCCCGGCGAAGCCAACGATCGCAACCACACTCGACAAGCCAAATCCCACTGTGGCGAGCGCGGGTATCCGGACCCGGTTCGCCGCGAGCGCGATCGAATACATTGGCACGACCGCGAAGATGACACCGGCCGGGGCGACCAGGATCGTCACGAGCGTGGCAAGGTCTCGATACTCCTGCCCCAGCCAGAGTTCGAGGAATGGCACGGCGAACGCCGCGAGGATCGCTGCGCCGATCGCAGTAGTATAGCCGGTGAACTTAATGGCGCGTTGGATGTGTTCGCAGAGCCGTTCCGCATCGCCACCAGCGGAAAGCCGGAGCGTCGCCGGGTGGAAGGTTCCACTGATTGCCGAGGCGAACATCCTCAAAAAAATCCCCCACTGCAGGGCGAGAGCATAGCGGGTCGTTTCTTCGGGACCGAGCAATCGATTCACCAGCAGTGTGTCCGCGCCGAAGAAGAGAAAAGCGCCGAGGGTCGATAGCGCGACCCAGCCAGTTCCACGAAAAGCGGGAAAAACCACTCGGGACGGTGAGATCGTGAGATCCGGTCCAATTTTTCTCCAGCAGACCACATGCCCGACGAACTCGACCAACGCAGCCGCTACCAGTGCCCACCCCGCTGCCACGAGACTCGGTGAAATCCACACAAAAACTCCGACTGTTACCGCGACCCGAGTGATCCGATGCAGCAGGGATACCGTGTTGTGACAATCGAGGCGATTCCTCGCCTGGGAGACCAGCTGGAAGGCGGTGCTCGCAACCGTCAGGAAAAACGCCACTGTCGCGAGGACGAACAACAGGCGTGTCTCGTCCGCGATTTGTAAAGGCACTCGAAATAGGCGGTCGGAGAAAGCGGCCAGAGCAAAGCCGGGAATTGCCAACACTGCGCCCAACGCAACTCCGCTAACGAGCGTCGTGTTGAAAATTCGGGCCAGCAGAACTTCGTTAACAAACATCGATTTTCCAGTTCCAGTTGGACCAATAGCAAGGAAGGGAAAACCAGAATTGACTTGAAGCCCCATGAAGAGT
>JBCCBR010000234.1:0-6111 GCA_039033935.1 Verrucomicrobiota bacterium | reverse complement strand
CGAGCTTGATCACTCAGTTAGGGCTTTTAAGAGACTGTTGAAAAACTCCGTCCGCAGTCTTCTTGCTGATTTATCGCCTGGACTTCGTTGTGATACTTAATGAGAGCTATGGCTATCAATACGTATCACGCCTCGCCAGTCGAAAAATCAGCTACGAATCCAAGCGGGTTCATTATTTCAACAGTCTCTCAACGGGTTCTCTCAGGTAAATTCCGCAATTTTTGTCGGGTTTTGCTTGTCGGAAATTTAAAAAATCGGTAAATCGTTCCAATCGGAATTTTTCCGGTGCACCGCTTGCTCGCTGAACTGAGTCGAGGTGCGTCCAAATTTGTCCCTAACATTAGCCCTCGGTATGATTCAGCCCCGCCCGAACTACGGTATTACTCGCATTGATCAACCTGAGAAAAAGAACCATGGCTTCTATGTCAGGGTCACTCACAAAGGAAAAGGCCATCAGAAATATTTTGCTGACAAGACCCATGGCAGCAAAACGAAGGCACTCAAGGCTGCTCGTGAGTATCGCGACAAACTGCTCTCGAAGATGCCGAAATATAAGCAGGAAGCTGCAGCTCGGAAGAGACGCCGGATCAAGCAGTCGGGCGTTGTCGGGGTCACCCTCGTGGTTTCCAAATCGACCAAAGGCAAGACCTACGAATACTGGCAGGCTGCCTGGGCCGACAAAGATGGGAAGCGCAAGACCGCGAAGTTCTCGATCAGCCGATATGGCTCAGACAAGGCACTTGAGCTGGCGAAGAAAGCCCGCCGCGACGGGCTCAAAGGCAAGCGCTAGGGATAGGATCCGGTGGCAACACCGAAAGTGACGTCTGGCATTTTCTCTGAGGCGCGTTTAATTGCGGTGTGAGCCTATCCCAAGATCCTCCCAAGACTGATCGTGCCATCTCGACTCGAGCTGTCGTCTCCGACAACGTCTATCGGACCTTCCACATCGGTGACAATCAGATCCCGGTCCTGAAAGGGGTTTCGCTGGAAGTTGCTTCGGGCGAGAAAGTATTCTTAGTAGGTCCCTCGGGTGCCGGGAAAACTTCTTTGCTCTACACACTTGCAGGGCTTGAGCGTCCCGATAAGGGCGAAGTCGAAATCGACGGCCAGAAACTCTACCGACTCGGTCAACGCCAGCAGGCCAAAGTCCGAAACCGGAAACTCGGCTATGTTTTTCAGAGCTTCTTTCTCCTGCCCGAACTCACTGCGATCGAAAACGTAATGGTCCCCTCGATCATCGGAGGGCGGCGCGGCCGCAGCCGAGCCGAGGAGCTACTTGAGAGAGTGGGCCTTTCGCATCGTCTCGGGCACCTCCCGGCGGAACTATCCGGGGGAGAGCAACAGCGGGTTGCAATTGCGCGGTCGCTGATGAACGATCCGGCGATTCTTTTTGCTGACGAACCGACTGGAAACCTCGACTCGAAAACCGGATCAGCGGTCATGAATCTCCTGATGGAGCTGGTCGAGGAAGAGAAGAGAACGCTCCTCGTGGTGACCCACGATCAGAAGCTGGCCGATTGTGGTGATCGCAAAATCACGCTGCGAGATGGGGTCATCGAATCTTGATTTACGATGAGCACTTCGCGGACGATCAGTCGAAGCAGCCTCTTCGTCTTCACCGTCGTTCTCAGTGGCCTGCTACCGGTTGACCAGCTTCGAGCTCATCCCGCCCACGCCAAGCCCGTCGACTACCCATTTGTCGTCGGCTTCGAGCGATTTTATTCGAGCCAGGATTCCGACGATTACCTCGCCAAGGGTGGCATGGTGCTACTCAACGAACTGAATTGTGCTGCCTGCCACTCTCCACCAGAAGCATTTAAAGATCGTTTGATCGGGAGCGAAGCGACTCGTCTGCGTGGGGTCGCTGACCGGCTCGATTCCGTTGAGCTTGAGTTGTTGATTCGCAACCCTCGGTTCCTGAAGCGGGACACGACCATGCCGAGCCTCTTCGCAGGCCCCGATCGTGATCTCGACGAGGTCGAAGCCCTGAAGCACTACCTCGCCCAATTCAACGAACCCTGTCGCGACTACCCGGAGGGTAATGTCGAAGCGGGCCGGGCGCTTTATCATCGGATCGGTTGCGTCGCCTGTCATGCTCCCGAAGTCGGGTATCGGCCCGAGGGAGTGCCTCAGGAAGTCGAAATCGAGCTGACCGGCCTGCCCAGTGTTCCGATGAATCTGGCCGACATCTATCGGTTGGATAGCGTCACCGACCTCCTCCTGAACCCACATCACCATCGTCCCTCGGGACGGATGCCCGATTTTCACCTCACCGAACCCGAAGCAGCCGACCTCGCCGCCTACCTCAAAGCGGGGCAGGACTTGATACTCCCTGATGCCCTAACAGAGACACTGGAAGCAGAGCACAACTGGGAAATCGATCCCAAGCTTGCTACGCTGGGGAGAGATCTTTTCACTTCGAAGCGATGCGTCGCCTGTCACCTCTCTCCCGAAACAGACTCGCCGGCCTTGTCACCGATCCCAGAACAGATCGACCTCCCGAGCCTTGCTTCCCTGTCAGGTAAAACCGGAGGCTGCCTGTCGAAGCGACCGGTCAGCAACGGCGTGCCCCATTTCAGTCTCGACGTCGTCCAGGTGCGGGCAATTGCTCTGGCGATTGATCAACTCGCAGCTTCGACCACACCAGACCTTGAGGCTCCTGTGGTCGAGCAACTCGATTGGGCGATGCAGACGCTGAACTGCTATGCCTGTCACGAGCGCGATGGGAAAGGGGGACCAGAATATTCTCGCGAAGTCTACTTTGGAGTAACCGATCCGAGCGCCCGAGAACTCGGGGTCGCCGGGCACCTCCCTCCGCCCCTGACCGGGGTGGGTGCTCGACTGAGTGATCAGTGGCTCGAGGCGACGATCCACGGACACTGGGGCCCCAATCCAGCGAGGCCCTACCAGGCAGGACGGATGCCGATCTTCCGGAAGGATGACGTCGACCAATTCGCAGGCTGGTTCAAGACGCTGGATCGGGTGAGGCTGGATTCATCAGCACCCGCCAAAAGCAGGCCGCCGCATCTCCTACCGGTGACAGCTCCGGCTCTCAGCCTTGAAAGCCCGAGTCGATGATGAGACCACCTCGCTCCCCATCTGCTGCCTCGGTCGCAAGCTGATCGCATCGCTCATTCTCGGCATGGCCGTCGTGCCCCTTGACCCACTGCCAGATCACCTTATGCCCCTCTGCCGCGTCTTCCAGGCGCTTCCAGAGATCGACGTTTTTAACAGCTGATTTGTCCTTCTTTTTCCACCCTTTCTTTTTCCAGCCGTCGACCCACCCTTTGGTTTGCGCGTCGACCAGATAACGAGAGTCAGAATAGACAGTCACCTCGCAGGGCTCCTTGAGCACCTCAAGTCCCGCCACTGCCGCGAGAATCTCCATGCGATTATTGGTTGTCGTCTTATATCCCTGAGCCAGCTCCCGAGTGTGTTTCCCGTAGCGGACAATGGTTCCGTAGCCCCCCGGGCCAGGGTTGCCGCGGGAGGAACCATCGGTGTAGATCGAGACAGATTTCATGGGGAGATTTGGGAATGGATGTGGGAGGCGATCAGGTCGATGTCGGGACCATCCAGAATCCGCTCGGCGCTTGCCCATTCAGGGCGGCGCTGACGTTCTTCGGGAAAGTCGTTGGCGTCTAGCTCATCGAAAGACAGAATTTCACCCTCACGGAATACGAAAGCCCCGGAGCGATGAGGGCCAACCATGGCAGGATTGGACCAGGTATGGATGGAAAGGACTCTGTCCGTCACCGCCGCCGCGAGGTGCATCGGTCCACTGTCGACGCTGATGATATAACTCGCATCGCTGAGAACACTGATCAACTGGGTCAAGGAGGTGCGGCCGATGAGACTGACGAGATTAGCAGGTCCGTCGAGCAGTTCGTAAGGAGACCTGTTTCCGAGGAGGACTACTGGGTGCGGGGCCAGGGCCTCTACCAGCTCAATCACATCGGCTTTCCCCAGGGACTTGCCGATCCCCCTCGAAAAAGGATGCAAAGCAACGAAGGGAACGTCGGGTAAGTCCGGCATCGGCTCTCCCCCTGCGAGTGGGTAGTGGGCGGCCGCGTCGGCCCCAAGCGGGACACCGAGACTTTCGACGAGTGCCAGATTTCGACTCACTGCATGACGACTTTTCCAGTCCGGCAGATCGACCTTCATGGTGTAGGCCAAGCGGGCACCCTCACGGCTCTGCCGAAACCCGACCCGCTGCGGTGCGCGGCTGGCGCGCGTCAGCCAGCCGCTCCGGAAGAGCCCCTGAAAATCGAGCGCGAGATCGTAGTGGCGCTCCGCGAATGTTTCCTGCGCCCACCGCCTCGCACGGTTCAGTCCGGTGATTCCCCGAAAATCCTTCCTTGGGAAGATGATGGTGTCGTCGAGAGCTTCGCTCCCCGCAATCAATGGGGCCCATTCCGGGTTGATCAGCCAATCAATGGTTGCCTCCGGCAATTGTGCTCTGAGGGCGCCGAGAGCAGGAACGGTATGGATGACGTCGCCGAGCGAACTCGGCTTCACGATGAGGACACGCTCGCAGCTTTCGAGGTCCACGGCTCACTTCCCGAGTGAAAGTCGATGCGCCAGCATTTCAGGGAGCCCCGCATCGAGGATCTTCTGCTGCGCGACCTGGATATCATACTCCAGTCGACGGATGTAGACCTGCTGATTCTCCACATCGTAAATCGCGTAAGAAACCCGCCAGTCGCCATCGCGAGGTTGGCCGGCACTACCGACGTTGATGAAATACTTGTGCCCCATTTCCAGATTGATGTGGAGCGACTCGAGCGGCTCGACGCTGTCGCCCTTCTGGTAGATCCGCGGGGTGTGGGTGTGACCGTAGAAACAGAGCTGGGTGAATTGATAGCTGAAGCTCGCCATCGCATCGAATTTGTTGGTCACGTAAGTCCAGCTTCCAGGGGTGTCGAGGGTGGCGTGAACGATCGTGAAGTCTTTGACCTGACGAACAAATTTGAGCTGTTCGAGATAGCCCCGCTCCTCTTCGCTGAGCTGCTCTCGAGTCCACTCCATGGCGTGCTTGGCGAGCGGGTTGAGGCCGTCGAGATTGGTTGTCAGAGTGGCCTCTTCGTCGTGATTTCCCTTCACGACCGGGCAATCGAGAGACCTGACGATCTTGAGGCACTCGTTCGGATCAGCGCCATAACCGACAATATCACCGAGACAGATGAGATTCTCAGCCCCCTGACCTTCAGCATCTTCCATTACCGCCTGGAACCCTTCGAGGTTGGCATGGATATCTCCGAAGATCGCGTATTTCATTCAGGTCCCGTGAAGCGCCGAAGTGTCAGCGGGAGCCGAGACTTGGCGAAGACTCGGACCCTAATACCAAATCGTCTTTTTGGCAATCCGTGGTTGGATGGTGCGCCTGCTCAAACCCTCAAATCTGGAATCCCGGGTTGAATTCCAGCGACCCGGGATCCCCCACGTAGGACCCGGGCATACCCTTTTCGACCGCCTCTATGAGCGGCTGAAAACTCTTTTCAAAGTCCTCCATCATTCTTACTTTCTGATCGCGTTTAACGCTCCTACCGAGGTTTCGACCGATGAGTAAACCGACAAAAGAGAAAGCCAGAGAGCTGATCGAAGAGGCATGGCGGCGCCGAAGGGAGTCTTCCGAAGTTGCTCTGGATAAAAGCGAGCGCCCCTACGCCGAGTTGAGGAATTTGCTCTCTGAGGCGGCTGCAATTGGACGCGAGATCAACGATCAGTCAGTGCTCTCTGTCGCCCTCCGTCGCCTTGGCCACACCTACCTCGACTTCGACCAGCACGAGGAAGCTCGCGCATTGATGGCGCAGGCCCTTCTCGCTGCAAATCAATCGGAGGATTCATGTGCTATCGCGCACACGATCAGACACTTAGGCGATGTCGAGTTTGCAGCAGAGCAGCTTGATGCCGCTGAAAAGCACTACGCAGAAGCGCTGGCTCTCTTTCGGGCACAAGTGAATCCCCCAGCGCTTGATTTTGCCAATGCGCTGCGAGCGATGGCGATCCTTAAAGAAAAAACCGAATCCAGAGATGAAGCGAATCAGCTCTGGGCAGAAGCACGCCCGCTCTACTCCATGGCCGGTATCGAGGGTGATCTTGAGGCGACCT
>JBCCBR010000233.1:0-6122 GCA_039033935.1 Verrucomicrobiota bacterium | reverse complement strand
CAAAACGCTCTACTCGGTCGTCCGTGGTAGCCCTTCCCCATGAATCTTCGTCCCTCAATATTGAAATGGCTCGGGGTCTTAGTCGCGAGCGGACTTCTTTGGTCAAAAGCGCCAGTGAAGTCGGAGGAGGCCGCCCAGATTCTCTCGGCGACCCTTCCGCAAGAGCTCACGCAAATGTTTCCGGTCGGTCGGGAATTTCGGGGGGTGGTCTTTCCCTCCTACTCTGAAGATACCCTTTCCAGCGTCATGACGGCCGGCTCAATCCTCCGAGTCGACGAGCGCTACATGGAGTTGACCGACCTTGTCATCACTGTTTACAAAGACGGGAAGACTGCCGACACCACGATTAAGATGGACGAAGCCATTTACGACCTCGTCTCAGCGACCCTCGAGAGTCGGACCCCCGCCGCAATCGAGCAGGAGCAATTTACCATGACTGGAGATGTCATGACATTCGAAACGCCCACTCAGATCAGCCGACTCCGAGGCAACGTCAGACTCGTCGTTCCCGATGCCGGGGGATTCACTCCCAACTTCGGATTCGATGGCACCAAACCAAACGATTCAGAATGAAACCGAGCTTTTACAATCAGAGTCTCCTCATCGGTCTCTCCCTCTTATCTCTCCACTTCGTCAGTGGCCAGGAAGACGACCTCGAATCTCAGGCCGCTTCTGTGCTCAATGACCCAAGGACTCACAACATCCTGCGTTCGTTGAAGGAGAATCCCGAAGCGGTAGCCGACGCGGTCGAGCAGGATGCCGATGCGGCGGTTCGCGCTGCGACTGAGCTGTTTATGTCGACGCAGCGGGAAGAGGGTGAAGTGCCCGCCACGCGCGGAGGCACCGAAGCGATGAAGGATCGGGCGATCGACACACTCACTCGGATGATCCCTGAGGTTACCGGATCGGAGGGTGCCGCAACTCGACCGGCACCGATTACGACCCTTGTCTCAGCCACTCCGGTGGTTGCTCAACCGAGCGTTAACCCAGAGACGACCGCAAATACAACGCTCGCCGAGCCAGCTCCGTCGCCGCCCGTGGCTCCGGACCCGGTGGGCTCGGCTGCCCTACCCCAGCCAATCGTTGAGTCAGCTCCCGATCTGCCTCCGACCATTCCGGACATCCCCGACACGCCGGCGCTCAGCTCCGGAAACATTCCAGCACCGCAACCACTCCAACCGAAATACGACACCCGAGCTTCCGCCAATCAGGCACCACCACCAGGGATGGACGCGATGGAGATCACCTCGCTTGAGGCGCTCATGAATCAGAATTCCGGAGTGCTCACCTTCATTGGTCGCGTCACCATCAAGCATCCCCAGTTCGAGCTGAAAAGTGACAAACTCGAACTGTTCATGCCCGAGGGTGGCATGGCTTCCGGTTCTTCGGAAAATAGCGAAGCGTTTACTCGTGCGATCGCTTCGGGGGGAATGGTAGAAATCCGATACCAGGCAGTCGATGGCACCGTGATCGCCTTTGCCCGCCGGGCCGATTTTGACAACGTCACCAAAGACGTCGTGCTCTCCGGCGGCCCCCCCTACATGCAAAACGGGGACAGCTGGGTGAAGACGAATTCAGAGGACACTCAGATTGTTCTCCGAAGCAATGGGCAGCATGAGATCAAAGGGTCACAGCCGCACACCATCAAAATTCCCGTCGCCGCTGGGGCGGTCAATCCGACTCTCGCCGTGCCAATCCCCGGCCGCTGATCGCGGCCCAACCTTCCAAGCCCGAAGCCCCACTTTGGTAGCGCAGCCTTGTCAGCGGGGCGAAGCGCGGTTAGTTTGGTGATCCTAGTATTTAATGAGTTACTCGTCAGAAGGGGAATCCGAGAAACCTCGGAGGGTCAGTCGAGGAGGCTATTCGCAGGATCTCGAGGCCGATCTCCGCGAAGTGCCTCAACCCTCTCCTGATCGTTCAGCTCCGAGGCGTGCCCCGGTTGCGGCCCAGGCCGCCAAGCCAGCTCAATCCAACCCTCCTGCCCAGTCGCTGCCGCCCCGCGAGGCGACTGCGCCCGACGGAGAGTTGAAAGCTCAGGGATCAGGGCACCCGGCAGCTTTGTCAGCCGACTCGGTGCTCGCGTTTGATAAAACACCGGCACCACGAAAAGCTCGTGTGAGCGGGGCGCAACCGATCTCACAAGCGCCCCCAGGAAATCCAGCCCGCGATTTGTCGAAACCACAAACGCAGCCATCCCCATCGGTCAATCCACCACAGCCATCGACTTCAGCACCTCCACGCAGTCAGGCGGCGCCGCAGCAACCCGCTTCTGAGGCGCGCCCCGCGAATCTCTCTCCAAATACCAGATCTCAGACGAGGCCTAGCGCACCGGCTTCAAAAGCTGCTCAGCCACCAGCCTCAAGACCAACAAAGCCGACTCCATCTGCCAATCCTCAGCCGTCTCAGCAGCAAGAGCCAAGATTGCGAGCTCCCTCGAATCGCGCTGATCGCAGCGCACCAAAGGCTCCGAGTCAAAAAGCTGCCCCACAGTCCTCCCGCTCGGCAGTAGCCGCGAAAGATCGAATCTTGCCCGAGCCGCAGGTAGAAACAAACCCATCGGAAAGCGACCCTCACGCTGGCAAGCCGCGACTACTCGACACCTCTGGACTGGTCAAAATCTACGATGGGCGAACCGTCGTCAATGGGGTCGACATCAACGTCCGCCCCGGCGAAATCGTCGGCCTCCTCGGCCCAAACGGTGCCGGCAAGACGACCAGCTTTTACATGATCGTAGGTCTGGTGCCACCCAACGGAGGCACGGTTCACTTCGACGGAAGTGACGTCACCAAAATGCCGATGTATCGACGCGCCCGTCTTGGAATGGGTTATCTCCCTCAGGAAGAATCCATCTTCCGGAAGCTCACGGTCGAGGAAAACATCATGGCCGTTTGCGAGACCTTAAAAATGTCGCGCAAAGAAAAAAAAGCTCGGGTCGAAGAACTGCTCGAACGTTTCAGCATCACCCACATCCGCAAAAACGTCGCGCTGACCTGCTCGGGCGGTGAGAAACGACGACTCACGATTGCGCGTTCCCTTGTCACCCAGCCAGCTCTGCTGATGCTCGATGAGCCATTCTCAGGGGTCGATCCGATCGCGGTTAATGAGATCCAGTCGATCGTGCAGGATCTCCGGGACTCTGGGCTTGCCATCCTCATTACAGACCACAACGCCCGCCAGACGCTCGAGTTGGTCGACCGCGCCTACTTGATCTACGAAGGCCGCGTCCTCCGCAATGGCTCGCGAGACTTCCTCATCAATGATCCGGTGAGCCGCGAATTGTATCTCGGGGACGATTTTTCGATGTAGTGGCTGAGGGTGTCGCTTGAAGAAAACGGGAGTCTTGATTCCTCGACGACCTGGACTGGATTGGACCCCAAACAGAAACCATGCACATCACGATCACCGGGGTATCCAAAGGGCTCGGACAAGCGCTGACTCGTTATTATCTGGAAGCAGGTCACACCATTAGCGGCCTCGCCCGCAGCGAGGCGGCCATTTCTGAATGGCAGGATTCGACCCCGGATGGGCATTTTTTCTCAGCGGTCGATATCTCAAAAGACAGCGAAGTAGCGAGCTTTGCCGAAAGCGTCATAGACAAGTTTGGCCCGCCAGATCTGCTGATCAACAATGCCGCAATTATCAATCGGAATGCACCGCTCTGGGAAATATCAGCGGATGAGATCGAGCATATCCTTGAGATCAATCTCGGCGGGGTCGCCTCCACGATCCGGCACTTTTTACCCGCGATGATCGCGCGAGGCAGCGGTGTGATCGTCAATTTTTCGAGTGGCTGGGGTCGCTCCACTTCACCGGAAGTTGCGCCCTACTGCGCAACGAAATGGGGGATCGAGGGACTGAGCCAGGCGCTTGCCCAGGAGCTACCGCACGGCCTCGCCGCCGTCGCTTTCAACCCCGGCGTGATCGACACAGATATGCTCCAGTCGACTTTTGGATCGAGCGCCTCAGGCTACCCTGGCCCTGAGACTTGGGTGAAACGAGCCGCCCCATTTCTGGAACGCCTCTCCGCCTCGGACAATGGGGCCTCCCTCACTTGTCCCGATTTTTGAGGCCTTTCGCCCAGAAGAGGACGACACATCCGACGACCTCAACATTGAAGGTGCGGAATCGCTCTGAAAGGACCTCCATCATCGCGCCGAGCGAATCGTGCTCGTTGTTGAAGATACCCTTCGCGTTGTAGCGCTTCATCAACCAACGGGCCAGGATCGGCTTCTCGACATCGGTCCCGAGGATGGTGCTACCGAAGATTTTACCATCCTCTTTCAGGAACGGGATCAAATGATCGACCACAGTGGCCGCTTTCGTTTCGAGCGCTCCGGGAAGACAGTGGAGGAGGTAGTTGAGCGAAATGGATTCAAAAGGATCAGCAATCAGCTCCAGCGGCTCGAGGATGTTGCCGCGAAACGTTTGCGGGCGGAATCTCTCGAGACGCTTAGCCGCTCGTGAGAGGCAGTCTTGGTTCAAGTCAAAGAGCACCAGTCGGGAAAACTCAATCCCCTCTGCCAAGTCGGGGAAGTAACCGGTCCCAACCCCGACTTCGAGTTGGTCTGCGGAGGAGTGAGTTTGGTAAAATTCGAGCAACTGCTCGGTCGGGCATTTCCAGATCCGTTTGTTCGATAGGCCCAGAACCCACCAATCGTAGAGCGACAAAACAGTCGGCGTGTAGACCGCTGCGGCTTTTGCGACCGGATCGACCGGTGGGGAAGCATCGCTCATGCGGCACTACAGTCGAGAAAACGCGCTCGTCAACCACGTTGACGCTGACGATTGCTGACCGATTGTATCTGGAAAGTGTAGCCCTTATGACCCCTACCCTTGAGCGACGCCTGCAACGCCTCGGGATCCAGCCAAAGGATCTCGAAGAGAATTTCGTGCTCGGGTCTGGGCCGGGAGGCCAGAAAATCAACAAGACCGCCTCCTGCGTCCTGCTTAGACATCGGCCCAGTGGGACCGAGATACGCTGTCAGGAATCTCGCTCTCGCGACCAGAATCGGATCCTCGCCCGTGAACGACTTTGCGATCAGCTAGAGGCGGCACGCCTCGTCAAGAAACAGCGCGCGGCGAAGCAAAGGGCCGCCGAGCGCTATCGGAAGCGCGGTCGATCGCGCGCAGAAAAGGCGAGGCTACGGCAATCAAAGCGCTTCCGCAGCGAGAAGAAGCAGCTCCGTCGCCGAGTCGACTCGTGATTTTAAGGGTGTCTTGAGTGACTCATCGCCAGCGCTTTGCGCGTCCAAAAAACCGTTTTGAGCCAACCGAGTTGCACGCATAGTGCGGCGGTTTCCCCTACCCAATTGTTATGATGAATGGTTATCAGCGCCCTGCCACCGTGGTCATCGCCAACCCCAGTCCCTTGATCGAAGGGGGGCGCTACCCAGCCAAACGCGTCGTCGGGGAGCGACTCTCGGTCGAGGCAGATATCTTTAAGGACGGGCACGACGTGATTCGGGCGGAAGTCAGTTCCCGCCTCGTCGGCGCACCGGCCTGGACTACGACGCCCCTCGCCCACATCAACAACGATCGCTGGGGTGCGGAATTTCACTTTGGCGAAACTGGGCAATACGAGCTCGTCATTCGAGCGTGGTCAGATGATGCCGGGACCTGGATTCACGACTTCGAGCGGCGCTTGACCGGCGACCAATCCGATTTTGCGACCGAGATTGAAGAGGGTCGGGTCATCTTCAACCAGATGGCAATTCGCGCGGCAAGTGCCCGCGCGCCCGAAGACGCCGAGGCGATCGAGCAACTCACCACTCGCTTGATGAAGACCGCTCCGAGCGACGTGCCCGCCCTGATGAACGAGCCCGCCCACCTTGAGCTGATCTCGCGCTGGCCCGATCGCTCGCTCGCTACCGAGATTGCTGAACCGCTTTCTCTGGTTGTCGAGACGAAGCGTTCCAACTTCTCGGCCTGGTATGAGTTTTTCCCCCGCTCCGCGAGCGGTGCGATGGAGCGACACTCCACGTTTCGGGATTGCCTCCCGCGGCTCGATGATGCCGCCGCGATGGGCTTTGATATTGTTTATTTCCCACCGATTCACCCGATTGGAATTTCCCACCGCAAAGGCAAAAACAACACGCTGACCGCTTCCGCCGATGATGTCGGTT
>JBCCBR010000232.1:0-6149 GCA_039033935.1 Verrucomicrobiota bacterium | reverse complement strand
TGTGAGTATTGCGAAGTCGGCGATACCACCCTCGCAGTGGAATTCTCTGAAATAGGTTAGCAGCGTGTTTTTGAGTAATCGCTCAATCCGGTCCTGAAACTCGAGTTCGCGATGTGATGGCCGCGTTGCCGAAAGCAGGTGGGAGATCGCGTCTACAGTTCGCTCTATGTCTACGACTGATTCGGTCATCATTTCAGATGTGCTTGATCCAATCCTCGTCATGGCCAGAGATTGACTTAGAGAATCAGGCAGCGAGCGTACCGCCCTCGCTTTTGAAATGGTCGAGCGCCTCACGAGTGACTCGCCATGCGCCGCCACACTTGTAGCCTTTGATGTATTCTTCGCGGAGATACCGGCGCACGACCTGCTCGTTGATTTGCATTTCGCGGGCGATCTCTGCGGGCGTGAGATCTTTCTCACTTTGTGTTGTGCTCATGGGGTCAATGGTTGGGTAATTGAGATGATGGATCAGGCGGCAGTCCGCATCGGCATGACAACGCCAAGGGCTTCTGCTTCTTCTTCGATCAGCACGATGGGCGATGTCTCGTCGAAGAGGTGCGCGGTAAGCTCTTCGGCCGTTGCGGTGGCCAAGATCGAAGAAAGGAACACGTGAGAAAGCGAGACGGTGTGGCTGCCTTGAAACGCAATGTTCAGCGACTCTTTGGCGTCCCCAGCATCGGGTGATTTCGCGCTGATGGTCACCTCGTGATCCGTGAAGTCGAGACGCACGGATGACGTATCAGAGGGCGCCATAAGGGCGGCTCGCCGGATCGCACCGAGCAACTCCTCGCGAGGGACCGGGAATGCGATGCGGCTGTTGTCCACGTCGGGAATGACCTGGTTGAAGTTGGGAAAGGTCCCCGAGATCAGACGAGTCTGGATGGTGGTTTCCGCGCTCTCGAAGTGGAGTGACTCCTGAGTGAACCCGATGGTGTAGGTCTCCTCGCCGAGGTCGATCAGTCGTTGGATCTCTTTGGCGGCGGGGGCGGGGATGATCAGGGTCGCCTCAAGCTGCGCCATCTCTGGGGGGAGCTCTCGCTCGACCTTCATGAGACGTCGCCCGCAAGTGGCGACAAAACTGGCTCTGCCAGCGGTAAGGAACAGAGCGACTCCGGTAAGTATGTAGCGAGTCTCGTCACGGCTGATATGGGGCAGGCAGCGATCAATCGCCCCTTCGAATAGGCTGCGCGGGACGACGTGGAGATCCGCCTCTCCGTTGCGGAAGACTGATTGCTCAGAATCGGGAAACTCGTCGGCAGACAGACCCGACAACCTGAAACGCGAATGCCCGCTGTTGACGGTCAAGTCATGAGACTCGGAAGCCTCCAGGGTCACCTCACCGGTGAACGTGCTCGCGATCTGGGTGAGCTTTCGAAGCGGCACGGTGATCTTACCTTCGGCCTCCACTTCGCACTCGCTGACGCCGTGCTGGATCCACTTGTCGAGGTCGGTCGCCGTGAAACGCAATGTTTCATCGACAGCGGAGATCAATACATTCCCGAGAATGGGTAAAGTGGTCGCTTTGGCTACGGCACCAGAAACTCGGGAAAGGGCTTGGGATAGTTCGGTAGCGGCAATCGTGATTTTCATTTTGGCATTCTGCAGTGGGCGGCGTTGCTTTGTGAAACCCGACAGGTTTTCGAGCAGTCTCGCGGTGGGCTCTGTTATCTCTGGGCTTGGTTTCGGTAGGAGCCCCACGTCAGGCGGATGACATCGGTGACGTTTGCAAATCGGTCGTATGTTTCGCGCTCTGGGAACCACTCGAAGAAGTCGGCCGACTTTTTACCCTGGGCAGTGTGTTGAGCCCGAAAGGGGAAGTTGGAAGTGACAATCGTTTTGAGCTGCTGGTCGTAGCGATAGCTGAAAATGCCGAAGAGCACCTCTCGAGTCGTGTCGGTCGATTTCTTTCTGCCAAATTCGTTGATCACCAGAAGGGGGCACCGCTTGAGGGTCACGAGGTAGTCGTTTTTGTCGGCAAAGTCAGCAGCGTGTAGCTCGTCGATCAGCTGGGCGTGGTCGACCCATCTTGCGCTTTGTCCGTGCTCTCGAACACAGGCAGCGGCGAGGTATCCTTTACCGGTGCCGCTGCGGCCGCCGAGGTAGAGTAGGAGTGACTCGGGATCGTGGCACCAGTCTCGAGCGCGTTGTGCAGCGGCGTCTTGGCGCTCCCAGTGGTCTGATGACCCCGACCGCTGCCATCCGTCGAAAGTCGCATGGAGGTTGCGCCGCTCGACGCCGTAGCGCTTGAGCCGGTCTCTCGCACTGTCCTCGGCTTTGCACTCGTCGCAGAGCTCGCCGACGATGACGAGCCGCCGAAAGCGTTGCGACTGCGTGACGGTGGCCTCGGGGTCGGTTGGCACTCCAGGGACTCCGCATTGCGGGCAGCGTCCCGTCGGGTGCTGCTTGAGCTCGCTGCGGTAGTGATCCTCTGCCTCACCGGCTTTCTCCATGGCCGACAAGAGCAGGCTGTCGATTGATTCTTGAGTCGTCATCATGCACTGCGGCGATCGGGCTCGTCGATTTCGTCCCAGAGTTCGTCGGTGTCGGTGGCATTGGCTCCGCCAGAGCGATCGAGCTGAAGCGTTTGGCCGAAGCCTCCGGACTGCCGGCCGGCATGGTTGCTTTGGTAGGATCTCCAGAAGCCGAGGAGATCGGGGCGCCAGGTATTTCCGTTGAGGTGCCTCAGACCTGACCGGTCAAGCCAGCTCTTGCCCGCACGGCTCAGCCACCAAGTCTCGACGACATCTCTCGGCATTGGCGGTGAGAATCGCTCTGCCATCGCAGCGATCTGATCGATGCTCAGACCGAACGGGGTATCGCCAGCAAAAGGCTGCTCGGGATCGAAGGCCTCGCCCGCGCGTTCACTTACACTTTCCTTCTCTATTCTTCCTTCTTGTACTATGGGCGGTTGCCCTTGTGGTTGAAGGCTGGTTGGAGAATGGTTAGCTTGTGGTTGCTGGTTTGGTTGCTCTGCTGGTTGATTGTGCGGTTGCGCTTTTGGTTGCTCCGCTGGTTGCGGATCTTGGTAAAGGCCCCAGTTTACAAGGGTGTAGATGGTTTTCCGGTTGGTTGTTTCGACGGTGAGCTCGCCGGTTGATTTTAGTTTTGCTACGATGGTTCGTAACTGTTGGCGACTAAGGTTGAGGTCGTGTTCAATCGTGGTTGCTTTCGCAATGAATTGACCTGGGCACAAGAACACGCCCTGAAAGGTGGTTTCCTGATATTGGGCTCGGAGCAAAAAATCGACGAAGACGCGAAGCACGTTCGCGTCGGAGTAGTGCTCCCAGTCGAGGATCCTGCGGTGCAGTTTAAGGTAGCCTGGCATAGATGGGGGAGGGCAGGGGCTTACTGGGTCGGGTGATCGGCGGCGCCGGTCTGTTGATGCATTTGCTCGAGCTGCGAGATGCGAGCGCTGAGTAACCAGTGATCAGCGATGGATACCGCCATCAGAAGGCCCGCGAGTATCCAAGGCAGGTTCTTGCGGAGACGTGAGGGAGACCGATGAGTCAGGACCTCGAGGAACCGGTTGCGAGACGATCTCTCGCGCTGGAGCAGGTCGTGCAGACGCGTTTTCATAGTATGCGGCAGTGTGAGGGCTCAGTTCGCAAGAGCTTGGAGATCATCCTGGCGGCGAGGAGGGATCTCCCGAAAGACTGGGCGGGCGATGGCCTCTGATTGATCAGGGAGAGTCGCCCGCCGGCGGCGCGCCTCGACCGGGACACAGGGCTCGGCCCGATCGACTTCGCAGATGCTGAGAGTGATCTCTGACCCGTCAGAGCGAGTGCAGGTCATGGAAAGAGACGGGCTCGACCCGGTGAACGTGGCATTGGCCGATTTCACACGCCCCAAGACCTGAGACGTGCGTGCAGCCTCTTCGATCGCTCCCCAGTATCGGTGAACGATCACTTTGCTGCGCTGGGGCGTCGCGAGGACGATAAGGGAGCCATCGGGAGATCGATCGGGTGCGCTTTGAAAGGTTAGCTGAACGGCACCGTTGCCGATGTTAAGCACGGGACGGACGTAGGCGCCGATGATGTATCGGGTGATTTGCAAAGAGATGGTGTCGTCAACGAGCGGAGCGTGTGACTTGATGCAGAGAATAGTGTCGAGGTTCATGGGTATGAGGTAGTGAGTGGTTGATTGTGAGGGTGGCCGACTAGGCGACTGCCCGATTGTCTTCGTGAAAGAGTTCCAGTTGGATCTCAGCAGCTTGATCGAGATGCTCAAGTGCCCTAGGTGGCAGATAATTTGGATGAGGCTCAACAAGTCCGTGGCCCCTTGGCGCGAGCCGAAACTTGCTGCTCTGGCTTTTCTCAAGCCATTTCTTAGCGACCATCGCTTCGCACCAGCCATAGAGCGTCGACGGGGCGACGCCGCAGTCGCGGGCCGCCTGACGGTAAGAGAACCACCTGCCAAACCCGAGCACGCCGAGGAATGATAGTGGCATATGATTGCAGAGCGATTGCACCCAGCCTTGAGTGTCTCGGCTGAAAATGAGGCGCGCCAGAGCAAGGCCTTCGTCGGTCAGGATGATCAGCCGGCCGGCGTCAGCGATTGCGCCCGCGAGGTAGAGAGTCGAGATCGTGCAGTCTCCTATTGAGTATTCTCTCACCAGTCGCTGCTTGGTGAGCGGCGACTCGTCACGATCAATGTGAGTCTCGTAGGCGAGCCATAGGGCCTTGAGCTCGGCGGCTTTCCACGCTCGCGTAGGCATGTTGGGTTTGAGGAGGGGGTGAATTTTCATGCAGCGGCGCTGATTCCGGTTTGATCCTCCGCTGCCGACGTGGCGTAGCGGCCAATGAGCCAGTCGACGCCTTTCTGGGTGACGTGGGTCGTCGATGATATCTTCACGTCTCCGTTTGGGGCGGTGTAGTCCTTCTCGCAGACCTCGAAGTAGCCGGCGTCGATGTATCGCTGGTAGGGGATGTTGTGCTGCTTGCCGCCTTTGATCAGGATGCCGTCCTCTCGGAGCAGCTGAAAGAGTCGGTTCTGACCGGGCATACCCGGGGCCAACTTCGGCACCTGGCCGATCAGTAGGAGGTCTCGCGAACGGGTCACTCGGTCGTAAAAGGCCGCTTTGGGGGTCAGCCGCTGGACCTCTCCCTGGAGCTCTTCGAGCTGCTCCTCGCTCTCGAGTGCCATCTTCAGGATCTCGCGGCGAGACAGCTCGGCGGGTGACTTGGTCGTCGTGATCGCCGTCTTTGAGCCCCGCCACGCTGACTCGGCCTCGATAAAGTAGTCGCGGACCTCTCGCCCACGGGCCGTCCGCTCCATCAGCGCGATGTGTTTGGCGGTCTCCAGGGTGACGCCGTAGTCGATCCGATTCTGCCCGCCCCGAGAACGGCGGGGCGGGCAGTTAGGTGCGGGTGCGAGGCGGAAGTAGTCAAGGTCTTCGACGAAATCGGCGAGCTTGTCTTTGGCCCAAGTGGAAAAGTCGCGTTTCGAGCCGAGCTCGTCGTGAAGCTGGCGGAGGTCGACGCAGCGGTTGGTAGGATGGATCGTGATATTCATGGGAGGTGTGGGTTGGGTTTGGAATCGAATTGCTTCAGGCGGCCTCAATCAGTTCTTTGAATCGGTCATAGCCAAAGTGACCAGATATAAAGTCGAGTGCTTTCGATAAGGGCAGTTGCGGGTCGCTCGAGTCGATTCCGTGATCACTGATGAATCGCCGGCATCCTTCGTCACAAGCGCCCGTTAGGAGCCGGTATTGATTTTTGGTTACCACTCCGCTTTGTTTTACCTCGCGTGCTATGTCTTCAACATTCGCAGACACCTGCATAGCTTTAAACGCAGCGTCTTCAATCGCATCTTTTATGGACTCTCCATGCGCGTAGAAACCATCTTTCTCCGCGATCCAGCATTGCGGTAGAGCAACTATATCGCCCCCGTGGAAGTATCGCGCCTTAGATATTTTATACCCGTCGATAGTTCTCTTGGATGTCAGTAGCATCGCGTCGCCATCAATATATTGGATTTCGAATTGCCGGTTCTGATACACAATTTCGCCGCTGAGTGACGGCAGGTCGACGGAGCCGTGGTTCTCAAACTTCACGCCCTCAGGCAGCTCTGTCAGTGACCGCAGGAAGACGGAGCCGTGGTTCTCAAACTTCACGCCCTCAGGCAGCTCTGTCAGTGACCGCAGGAAGACG
>JBCCBR010000231.1:0-6151 GCA_039033935.1 Verrucomicrobiota bacterium | reverse complement strand
GTCGCTCACAATTGGCGTCATTTACGGGGCAATCGCCGGTTACCTCGGAGGACGGGTCGACGCCGTGATGATGCGCATCGTCGATATTCTCTACTCTCTGCCCTTCATCATTTTCGTGATCATTCTGACGACGATTTTCGAAAGTAATCTCATCCTCCTGTTCGCCTGCATCGGAGCAGTCGAATGGCTGACGATGTCGCGAATTGTGCGAGGGCAGGTTAACGGGTTAAAGCATCAGGAGTTCGTCGAGGCCGCGCGCAGTCTCGGTCTGCCGCGCTCTCGCATTCTCTTTCGCCACATCCTGCCAAACACGATCGGTCCGGTGATTGTTTACACCACGCTGACCGTGCCCGCAGTGATGCGTCTCGAAGCGATCCTCAGCTTCCTGGGACTCGGGGTCCAGCCCCCTGACTCGAGCTGGGGCAGCCTCATCAAAGAGGGGGCCGACCGCATGATCAGTGACCCGGGGCTTCTGATTTATCCGGCGATTGTTTTTGGCCTCACTTTGTTCAGCCTCAATTTCCTTGGAGATGGTCTGCGCGATGCGCTCGACCCGAAGGGTTCGAAGGATTGAACAGGGTTGAGTGCGTGACCTGATAGGGTTAGGTGACCTGCTGAACCCTGTTAGCCGTCCGTGATGGTAGGGGCGATCCGTCCTCGGTCGACCTCGGTGGCGCGTAGGTTTGACCTCCGAACCACTGCTTTGGAACAGGTCGTCAATTTGAGCGCGCCAGATCAAGCGGACCTGCGGGGACGCAGTTCCCTACCAGTTTTTTTGGTCTGACCTCGTGACGGAAGCTTAGCTCACTTCTTTTTCGCGGCTTTTTTCTTGGCGGTCTTTTTCTTGGCTGCGGCACGGCCCGGAAAGGTCAGTTCGGCAACACCGGGAAGAGTCTTAACCGCCGTGAGCCATTCTCAGGTGGTTGCTCTTAATCCGCCCCAACGCTGCCCCGGTCAATTATGCTGGGCGCGAGAAAATCACGTTTAGCTTCTATCACCGCAATACAATCATAACGATAAGGACGGCTAGTGCTGACAATGCCAATCCGAGTGTGAGCCATTGCTTTGATGTAGTATTTTTGAAGCCTCCGAAGCGTCGAATGTCAGCGAGTGGATCACGAAATTCAGGTCTGCATGCACGAGAAAAAGTGGGAAGTAAAAACACGATTAGGAATATTATTCCTAGTGGCACGGTAATGTAGTGAGCGTCTCCCGGAAGTGGAAAAGACGTCATCATTATCGCGGCTACGATCATTCCGAGGTATCTTCCCAAATGAGTCATCATAAGAAGCCCTATTCCTGCCGCGATAAGGAGAATTGCAAACAACCGAGGATTCAGCTGATTTAAGAATGACGAAGAGTGCTCAGCAAATCCAAAAGTTCGTATGACGCCGTAGCCGACGAACTGGATTCCAATCATTTGCAGGATCGCTTGGGAAAATAGATACTTTTGGGGCCCTCGATACTTGGAAGAGTGTTCTTTCCCAGTCGTCGTTGATTTGGGTGTAAGAGATACACGTTTCATCCCAAAATACGATGGCGAATCGGTCAGAGATCACTGCCAATCCAAGGTTTACTCCCCCGAAACAGCGGACCTGCGGGGACGCAGTTCCCTACCAGTTTTTTTAGTCTGACTTCGTGACGGAAGCTTAGCTCACTTCTTTTTCGCTGCTTTTTTCTTGGCGGTCTCCTTCTTGGCTGCGGCACGGCCCGGAAAGGTCAGTTCGGCAACACCGGACTTATCGAGTTCTCCGAGACCCAGGCTGACCATCTTTTTATACTGACTGGTGGTGGCCTGGTTCAGCGGCATCGCGATTTTTTTGCTCTTCCCAAGCGCGCCGGCAATCCCGGAATCCTTCGCCGCATGCTCGGCCGAGAACCAGCATTCGTGATCGCGTGCAATCATGTCTTCAGCATCGGTTTCAAGGACACGGGAGTTTGCCCCGGTTTGAGAGAAGACCTCACAGATCATGCCGAGGTCATGCCCGAGCGCCTTGGCGAGTCCAAGACCTTCGGCGAGTCCCGCCGTGTTGATATTCATGACCATGTTGACGAGCGCCTTCACCTCCGCCGCCTTACCGACTTTCCCGATGTGGCGTAAATTCACACTGAGGTCGGATAGCAGCTTTTTGTTAGCTTTGTAGACGTCATCGTCCGCTCCAACCATGAGGTAGAGTTGCCCGGTGCGCGCGTGGCTGATTGAGCTCGCCATGCAAGCTTCGATGCAGGCCGCCTTGCGGCGTTTGCACGCTGTGTTAACAGCTTTCTGGATCTCAGGGCTGAGCGTCGCGCAATTAATGAAAGTCTTGCCGGCGGCTCCAACCAAGAGGCTGTCGGATTTACCGAGGAAAATCTTTTTCATCGCCGCGTCATTAGTCACGACGGTGAATATGATATCGGCGTTCGCGGTTACTTCGGCGAGCTTGGTGTAGGCCTCGGCCCCAATTTCTTCGGCGAGTTCGGCGGCCGCCTCACGATTCACATCAAAGACGGCGGTAACGTTGTAGTTAAGATCGTTGAGATGACGAGCCATGTTCGCTCCCATTCGTCCGACTCCGACAAATGCGATTTTCTTGGAGCTGGGACGACGGGCAGTTTTTTTCTTCGTAGACTTTGGCATGGGATGCAGTCGAGTTAATTAAGCGGGATGAATCATTCACATGACTTTGATTCGAGTCCAAGCCTTTTTCCAATGAAGCCTCTTCCACGATCGCGATTTCTACGAAGCCTCGCTGCTGCACTGGCTGGCCTCCGTTCGGCTGTGGCATCGGAGGCTAATCTACGGATCCACTTTCTACTGCTCGCTGTCGCGGTGGGTCTCGGTCTTTGGCTCGGTCTTGCGCCATTGGAATGGGTCGCTGTCGTGCTTGCGAGCGGCCTCGTGATTGGTCTCGAACTGCTCAATACCGCCATCGAAGGCTTAGCCGATGCGATACACCCAGAGAGGTCTGAGGCAATCAAGCAGGTCAAGGATATCGCCGCTGCCGCCGTCCTCATTGCCGCTCTTGCAGCCGTCGCAGTCGGCGCTATCGTCTTCCTGCCAAAATTATGGGAATGGCTACCTCTGTCCTGACACCACCAAAACCTGGCTGGGCGGCGCGCCTTGCGGAAGCGTTGCCCACTGCGACTGTCGATACTGAAACGTCAATACGTCGTGAGTATGGGACAGACCGATGGCACGCTGCGGCCATGCCCGACGCGGTGGTTCGCGCGCGCTCGCGAGAGGACGTCGCGGCTACGCTTCGTTTCGCAAACGATCAGGGTATCCCGGTGACGACTCGCGGGGCCGGGGTCGGCTACGTGGGTGGCTGCGTCCCTGTCGACGGGGGTATTTTGCTTTCGGTCAGAGAGATGGATCGAGTCGTCGAAATCAACCCAGCAGATGGGGTAGGCGTGGTCGAGCCCGGTGTCATTCTGGCGGATCTCCAGCAAGCCGTTGCGGAGCGTGGCTGGTATTATCCCCCAGACCCCGCCAGTATGAAGGAATGCTCGATTGGCGGAACGATCGCGACCAATGCGGGTGGCCCCCGCTGCGTGAAGTATGGCGTCACCCGCCACTACATCCTCGGGCTCGAAGTCGTTCTCCCGAGCGGCGAAATCCTCGAAACAGGTGGGCGCTGCCACAAAAACAAAACCGGATTGGATCTCATCGGGATGTTTGTCGGGTCGGAAGGGCTGCTTGGAGTCGTCACCCAGGCGACTCTGCGACTGATCCCCCACCCCGAGTTCCGAGGCATGCTCACGGCGACCTTCCCCGAATTTGCCGATGCGGCAAAGGCAGTCCAGCGGATCCTCGATTCCGGTTGGAATCCCTCTGGTCTTGAGATCACCGATGGCTTCACGCTGAAAGCGGCTCGGGACTACCTCGGGCCCGATACCTTACCAGCAGGGGATGCCCACCTTATCGTCGAGCTCGACGGGCGTCGTGAGTCGGTGCTGCGCGAGCTTGGAGAACTCCATAAGCTGCTCGACGAGCTCGGTGCCCTCGCAGTCGACGAGGCGTGCACTCCCGAGGCTTGCGAAGCAATCTGGCAGCTTCGACGCGAGTTCTCATATTCACTTCGGGCTACCGGTTTGACGAAACTGAATGAAGACATCGTGGTGCCTCGTTCCAAATTGGTTGAGCTGGTCAACTTCGCCCGCGAGCTGGAGCAAAAAACCGGGATCTCAGTCGCCTGTTTCGGCCATGCCGGTGACGGAAACATTCATACCAATTTGATGGTGCGCGATTACGAAACAGACCCAGTCGCCAAGGCGAAAGCGGATGAAGCGCTTGATCACCTATTCCAGTGGATCATCGCCAACGACGGGAAAATCACCGGTGAGCATGGTGTCGGCCTCGCCAAGAAACGTTGGTTTGCCGATGCCGTTTCGGAAACTGCGCTCACCGTTCACCGGGGACTCAAATCAACGCTCGACCCAAACGGCATCCTTAATCCAGGAAAGTTCTTAGACTAATCCAGCATCCCCACCTTCATGTCTGATCCCGAAGAAACCCCTGCCGCTGATTCATCGGAAGCGACCGAAACTGCTGACACTGGATGGCCAGAGCTTAGTTTCGAAGAAACCCGCGTGCTCGGTTGCCTGATCGAGAAAGAGCGCACCACTCCCGACCACTACCCACTGACGCTCAATTCCCTTCACTCGGCCTGCAATCAATCGAGCAATCGTGACCCGGTTGTCGATTTTGGAACGGACACAGTCGAGGAAGCGATCGAAGGGCTCCGCTATCGTCAACTCGCCTTGCAGGTGCACCAGGCCGGCGCTCGGGTGCCAAAGTGCAAACATACCCTCGAGAATCTGCTGCCTTACATCAACAAAGCTCAGACGGCTATCCTTTGCGTGCTTTTGCTGCGCGGCTTCCAGACGGCTGGTGAGTTGCGCCAACGCACGGAGCGGATGCATGTCTTTGCAGATGTTGATGCAGTCCAAACGACGCTTGAGGAGATGATCGAGTTCACCCCACACCCCCTCGTCGCCCTCATCCCGGCCGGAGGGGGGCGCCGAGTCGCCACCTACGGACATCTTCTTTCCGGGGCGATCGATCTAGCCACATCGACAACGCCGTCAGCGAATAGTCCTGCGGTGCCGAGCGTCGGAGCCCCCAGTTGGCGGGCCGACATGGAAGAGGAGCTCGCTGAACTTCGCGAATCCGTGACTGCGTTGAAAACAGAACTCGACGAACTGAAGCAAAATCTTGGAGTGTGAGTGATGCGCCACGCGGTCTTCACCTTTGTTTGCCTCATCACGATTCAGTCATTCACCTCGGCCCAGGAAGAGGTGGTTGCTTTGTGGCCAGACCTCAAGATGCCACATTCTCTAGGGGAGGAAACGGCTTCCGAAGTGACCGGACTAACGGTTTACCAACCAACAGAGAAATCCTCCAACGGCGCTTCAGTTGTGATCTGCCCCGGTGGTGGCTATGGGGGACTGGCGCGGGATCACGAGGGTCACCAGATCGGCCGATGGTTTCAAGAGCGGGGCGTCGCCGCCTACGTGCTGACCTATCGCCTCGGCTCGGGTGGCTATCATTACCCGGCCCAACTCGCCGATGTCCAGCGCGCGCTGCGAGTCGCCCGAGGGCGAGCCGGCGCTCACGGGCGTGATCCCGATCGCGTTGCAGTGATGGGGTTTTCGGCAGGAGGCCATCTCGCAAGCATGGCGGCTACTTTGTTTGATCGCGACGTCTACGAGCCGCTCGATTCCTTCGACCAAGAATCAGCCCGACCGGATCTTGCGATTCTCTGCTATCCGGTCATCTCATTGGAGAAGTCGATCACTCACGGCGGCTCCCGGAGGAATCTGCTCGGCCCGGAGAAAGTCGACGATGATGACCTCGCTGCCAGCCTTTCATCCGATCGAAACGTCTCTGCAACGACTCCGCCAACCTTCCTCTTCCAGACAAATGAAGACAGTGCGGTGCCTGCTGAAAATGCGACCCGATTTTTTCTGGCCTGTCGCAAGCATGGAGTGCCGGTCGAGTATCATTGCTATGAAAAAGGGCCCCATGGGGTCGGGCTCTATCGGGGTGATCCAGTGCTGGGGACTTGGTCGGGGCTGCTCGACAACTGGCTCAGGAGTCAGATGTTCTTTACCGCAGCGAAAGGTCGTGCAGCGGTATCAGGGACAGTTTCGCTCGATGGGATCCCAG
>JBCCBR010000230.1:0-6160 GCA_039033935.1 Verrucomicrobiota bacterium | reverse complement strand
GCGAACCGGTAGAGCGGTCGGTCCGCGATGGATGGGAGTACGGTAGAGAACTCTGGTCTTAGAGAGGCTTTCTCAGTGGTCTGCTTTCGAATCCGTGTCGGGGTGATCAGATGTGGATCGCGAAACCTCATCAAACGCCTCAACAAATTTCAAGGGGTGTTGTGAGCCGGGAACGTGGAGGCCGCCGAAAGACCCATCGACGAATCGTATCAGGAGGATCTTTTCGGCATAACCCACGCCCGAGATCTGGTCGAGTGGCCAGGTTGCGAGGATTTTCTTGGGTCGTCCAACCACGATATTCTTTTTGAAATAGATCAGACGCTGATCGGTCAAAGCGAAGACGCCGGTCTGCTGGATTGGCTCCGCCATACCACTTTTCCCATCAAAATCGCTCTGCCAAATTTCAGACCTGGCTCCGGCGTGGGGAGATTGGCGACTCACTGCTGCAGTTCCGAGAGCGGCCACGTTGCTGAGCGCAACGAAGTTTGCGCTTAACCCGTAGCAGGCATGGAGGACCGTCTCGTCATCACCGATCGCGGGGTGGCGCACCACCTTTTTTGTCATGTGCCAGTAGGCCATCTCTTCAATTCGCAGTTTAACTTTTCCCGCCCTTCCAATGACTTTTCCGTGGAGCATTTCTACATCGAGCTGGCCCGGACTTCAATCATCAACCGGACGATGAGAGGTCGGCATTGACCCGATGCGATCACGACACCGAAAATCGGAGTGCGGCGTAACTCACTCCACACCTGATGCGCCCCCGTATTGCCATAGTTGGAGCTGGAGTCTCCGGTCTTTCAGCCGCCTTTGATTTGGCGGAAATGGACTGCGAGACCGTTGTATTTGAGAAGAGCAAAGGCTTCTCCGGTCGGGCCGCCTCCCGCTCGCGGAACGGCTGCCGCTACGATTACGGGGCCAACTACTTCAAGGTCGATAGCGATGGTGTTGCCCGTCTCATCTTCGAGTCACTACCGACTGATCAGCTCTGCCGCATCCCTGGCGACATTTGGACCTTTTCGGAAGACGGGCAAATCGAGCCGGGAGACCCTGAGCAAAATGCTGCCGCTAAATGGAGCTATCAGGGTGGAATCAGCACCCTCGGAAAGCTCCTCGTGGAAATAGCTGAGCTGGATGTTCGGAGAGAGCATCGAATCGTTGAGCTTGGTCGTTCGGGTGATTCCTGGAGTCTTAAAAACGATCAAGGTGAGGTCAGTGAAGGATTCGATGCGGTTCTCCTGACCGCGCCCGCCCCACAGACTCGGGAACTCCTCGAGTCTGCCGGTTTCGAAACATCGCGGCTCGCGCCGATGAGCAACGCGCTCGATCAGGCGGGCTACGTCAGCCAATTCACCGTCGTCCTGAACTACGACACGAGCTTTTCAATGCCAGGGGATGCCTACGCCCTGATCAACAGTGACCGCAGCCACTCGATTGCGTGGCTCAGCCATGAAAATCAAAAGGCTGGGCGAGTCCCGGACGGTGAGACTCTTCTCATCGTTCAGCTCTCGCCGCATTGGACCGAGCAGCACTACGATTCATCCGGTGCTGAGATCATTTCCAAGGCCGAGCAGGAAGTTGTCAATCTGCTCGGGCTCGACCAGACGCGGCACCAATGGGCGGACACGCAGCGCTGGCGATATGCCTTGCCTACTCAAGCAATCGATTCGGCTTCCCTCCGCTCCGCGAGCGAATGCCACCTTTTTTTCGCCGGAGATTCGCTCGTTGGAAGGGGCCGCGTATCCCGCACGATTGAGACCGGACTAAATGCAGCCCGCCAGATCCGAGCTCAGCTCGGCGAGACAATTGTCCGATGAAAGCGATTCGGAAATCCGATCTCCCCACCAAGATCTGCCCGGTCTGCGAAAGGCCTTTCACGTGGAGGAAAAAATGGGCCCGATCCTGGGATGAGGTTCGCTATTGCAGTGAGCGTTGCCGAAGACAGCGGGGATCGATTCCTCAGAAATAGTCATGTCGATTGTGTTCCCAAACAGCCGTGCAGCCGCCCTCGCGCAGCTCGCAGATTTCGTCCCGAGAGCCTCGCGCTACGGGAAAGCTCGGAACCATGTCGTACCAGGACACAGCAATGTTTCCCGCCTTTCACCAGCGACTCGCTATCGACTTTTGCTGGAGACCGAATTAGCCGACGCTGCCAAAGAGCGATTCGCGCCTTCTACGATCGAGAAGTTCGAGCAGGAAGTCTGGTGGCGACTTTACTGGAAAGGTTACCTCGAAAAACGACCTGATCTCTGGCGCTATTACCTCAATGACCTGAATCGGATCGATCCGACGCCATGCAGTCTCGCTTTGGAACGGGGAGAAAGCGAGGTCGAGATCATGAATCACTTTGCCCGGGAACTGGTGGAGACCGGCTATCTCCACAACCACGCGCGGATGTGGTTCGCCGGTTATTGGATTCACCGCCTCGAGCTTCCCTGGCAGCTCGGTGCCGACTTCTTTATGCGCCATCTCCTCGATGGCGATCCAGCCTCAAACACCCTTTCATGGCGCTGGGTAGCGGGGCTTCACACACGGGGAAAATCCTACCTCGCGCGCCGCAGCAATCTTGAAAAATATGTCGACCCAGAAATCCTTGAAGCCAATCAAGGTGGTCTCAGTTCGATTGATGCGCCTGGAGCCGTCGAGGCAGAATGGGTCGAACCACCCGAACCTGAGACACTGGCTGCACCTGACTGGAGTCGACTCGACCACACTGGTGGGAAACGGATCGGCGTGTGGCTCCACGAAGAAGATCTTTCCGCCGAAAATTCCCCTCTTGCCAAACTGAGGGTAGACGCGTCAATCGCCACCATCCCGAGCGCGATCTGGAAGGCCGCGAATTTCAGCGATCAGAAGCAACGATTTATCAAAGCAGCGGTCGAGGATGGAGCAGCCCGTTTTTCCGACCATTGCGGGAAGACGACGACGATGCTCGAGAGCGAAAACCTCGCCAAAGACCTATCGGAATGGGCTGAGGCTGAGAAAATCGAAGTCCTCGCAACCCTAAAACCGCCCGTTGGTTTTCTCGCTTCAGAGCTACCAGCAATAGCAAGCGCACTCGCCGAGCGAGGCGTAAGTTTGATTTGCGAGCCGCGTCCTGAAGATGTTGACGCCTGGCAGCCGGCCCGAGCCGGGTTCTTCGGCTACTGGAAAAAGACTGCACGGTTGCGCGCCTGATCCTGCATCCGTTGAATCAGATCTTGATTCGGGCGGCATTGAATTTCACATTCGGGAAATCATGGAGAATGTCATCATCATCGGAACCGGTTGCGCCGGCTGGACAGCCGCGATCTACACCGCGCGAGCCAATCTCACGCCACTCGTGCTGGCGGGCGAGCAACTCGGCGGCCAACTCACCACCACGACCGAGGTCGAAAACTTTCCCGGTTTCCCTGAGGGTGTCATGGGTCCTGAACTGATGATGCGGATGCAGCAACAGGCTGAGAAATTTGGAGCGAAAGTGGAATACATTGAGGCGGGCAAAGTGGAAAAACAGGCTGACGGCACCTTTTCAGTCGAAGCCGGCGGTGGCACCCACCAGGCCAAGGCGGTGATCATCGCGACTGGGGCGAGCCCACGCTACCTCGGGCTTGAAAACGAGATGTCACTCGTCGGTAAAGGCGTCACCTCGTGCGCGACTTGCGATGGTGCCTTTTATCCCGACGTTCCCGTCGCGGTGATTGGTGGAGGCGACTCCGCCTGCGAGGAAGCCACCTTCCTGACTCGATTCGCCAGCAAGGTCTATCTTGTCCATCGGCGCGACGAACTGCGGGCTTCGAAAATCATGGCGGACCGCGCTCTCAATAGCGAAAAAGTGGAACCCGTCTGGAATTCCGAGGTGACCGAATACCTCACCGATGATGAAGGTCACGTCCGCGCGGTGAAGCTGCACAACAACCAGAGCGGTGAAAGCTCCGAGCTTGAGGTAAAGTGCGTTTTCGTGGCGATCGGCCACGATCCCAACACCACATTTCTGGCAGGCAGCGGTATCGAACTCGACGACGAAGGCTACATCGCCCAGAACGGTCATTCGACTCACTCGAACATCGAAGGGTTGTTCTCCGCCGGCGATGTCAGCGACCATGTCTATCGTCAGGCGATCACAGCGGCGGGAAATGGTTGCCAGGCAGCCCTCGATGCTGAGCGCTACCTCGCCGATTCCGAAGGGTGATCTTCCCGAAAAAGTGGCGTCTCATTTGGTAGTATGAAACGCCTGCTACTTTTTCTTTCGGCATCCTGCTGTATTGGATCTCAGGCAAGTGTTGCCTCGGATTGGCCTCACTGGCGTGGTCTCGATCGCGACGGCCGGTCTCCTGAACGAATCATCGAGCCCCTTCCAGAGGCCCTCGAAGTCCTGTGGCGGGCCCAAATCGGCATCGGCTTCTCTTCTTTCTCAGTGGTTGATGGCAGGGTCTACTCGATGGGCAACTCTGATGATGTCGACACGATCTGGTCTCTTGATGCGGAGACCGGATCTGTCCTTTGGTCAGTCGCCTACGACTGCGAGCTCGATCCACTTTATTACGAGGGAGGTCCTGGCGCGACCCCGACCGTCCACCAAGGGTCTGTTTATACTCTCAGCAAAAAAGGCCATGTTCACCGGGTCGAAGCAAAAACCGGCGAGGTGATCTGGAGCCGCGATTTACTTGCCGATCACGATCTCGAGCTTCCCGAATGGAGCTTTGCCGGATCTCCGTTTGTCGAAGATGGCCGAGTGATTCTCAACGCGGGACGCGGAGGAATCGCGCTCTCTTCAGAAACTGGTGAGACACTTTGGTTGCCCTCGAAAGAGACGAGCGGCTACGCGACTGTCGTTCCTTTTCAGGGCCAGCATCTCCTCTTCTCAGCGAAAGCGCTCCTGTCGCTCGACCCCTCATCCGGCGAACAAGCCTGGGAATTGCCCTGGAAATCGAGCCGTGACGTAAACGCAGCTGATCCCCTCATCGTCGGAGAACGACTCGTCGTTTCTTCGAGTGGAGGCAGTTCCATGCTTTCAGTAGAAAACAACCAAGTCACCGAAATCTGGCAGCAGCCCGACATGAAGTGGTATTTCAACCCTGGTGTTCTCGTCGGAGACTACATCTACTGCCTCCATGGCACCACTCATCGCCCGACCGAGCTGATGTGTCTCGATCCGGAGAACGGAGAAATCGTGTGGACCGAGCCCGGCTTCGGCAGTGGTGGACTGATCGCTGCTGGCGATGTCCTAATTGTCTTTGACCTCGGCAAACTAACCCTCGTCCGAGCCACTCCAAAAGGCTACGAGCGTATTCACCAGCAGCCAATCCTCGAGGGTAAATGCTGGACCGCACCCGTGCTGGCCGAGGGGCGAATCTTCTGCCGAAACGCTGCTGGGGACATCGCGGCAGTGATCTTGCCCACTGAATAAGGCGGTCGGGGTCAGCAGCACCGGCCACGACCCGATAGGTGAGATTGCCACTCTCCGCAGGCCGGTATTCGCACGCTACAGCCGGGCTATATCTCACTCACCTCAAGCCGTTCCGCCTTTACTTTCCGTGCTCCCCTGTAGAGTGATGATGCCGATCGCAGTTTCTCTTCGCCACTCATCCTTCTGAGTTGAGCGATGTATTCTGGGGAACGCGACTCGTTCATTTCTAGCTGCCGGCACGATACCGAACTCGCAGCTTTCTTGCAAGGGCGAGAAACCAGCGTCGACATAAGAGGTTACATCGAGATGACCCCGAACCTCTTTTTGAATCGCCGACGCTTTCTCGCCAAGGCCGCCGCCGGATCAGCGACCCTCTTCACTGTCCCCGGTGCCTTCGCCGAACTGCTAACCGAAACTCCCGGCATGACCGAGGGGCCGTTTTACCCGGATCACCTCCCCCTCGACACCGACAACGATTTGCTCCGAATCAATGATTCGATCACGCCCGCCATCGGTGAGATTGCCCACCTTCACGGAGTCATATCCGACAAGACTGGCAGCCCGCTGCGAAACGTCGACGTTGAGATCTGGCAAACGGATTCGAAAGGCACTTACATTCACTCTCGCTCAGGCGGTCTCACCGGACCCGATCGAGATGATCACTTTCAGGGGTTCGGGCGATTCTCGACCAACTGGAAGGGGGAATACTACTTCAGAACCATCATGCCCGCGATCTACCCTGGTCGCACCCCCCATATTCATTTTGCAGTTAAT
>JBCCBR010000229.1:0-6164 GCA_039033935.1 Verrucomicrobiota bacterium | reverse complement strand
CGACCGGGACCTTCACGATCCCGATGATGCGGGCAGCCCGTTTCAAACGTGAAATCGCTGGTGGAATCGAAGCGGCCTCCAGCTCTGGTGGAGCGCTGGTCCCACCGGTCATGGGAGCAGCGGCCTATCTCATGCTCGAGATCGTTCAGCCAGCGGTGACCTATCTCCAGATTATCCAATCTGCCCTCATCCCAGCAGTCCTCTACTACCTCTCTATCTTTCTCTTTGTCCACTTTCTCTCGCTTCGGATCGCATCGACCCCTGCTGTCGCAGAGGACGACGAAATGGAGGGCGCTTCCCCTGAAGACAATCTCTCAGGCGAACCAAAAAAGCTGGAGCCTTACAAAGGAGTCCTCTTCGTCTGCTCCCTCGCGAGCCTGATCGCGTTTCTGATTCTCGGATTCACTCCCTTCCGCGCAGTCACTCTCGCGTTAGTTGTCCTGCTCACGCTGAGTTTCTTCCGGTCGGAAACTCGACTAACCTGGACCAGATTCGTCGAAGCGATCCGAGGAGCCGGTCGTGACGTGGTGCCGCTGATTTGTGCGGCTGCCTGCGTCGGGGTGATCATTGGTGTTGTCACTTTGACCGGAGTTGGAACTCGGTTTCCGGCGATGATTCTGCCCATCGCAGAGGATAGCCTGCTCGGTGCGTTGCTCCTGATCATGGCAGGCTCTCTCATCCTCGGGATGGGATTGCCATCTGTTGTCTGCTACCTGCTGATGGCTACCCTGGTCGGCCCCGTGCTCGGGAATCTGGGAGTGGTCCCACTCGCAGCCCACTTCTTCATCTTTTACTTTGGGATGATGAGCATGGTGACTCCACCGGTCGCGCTCGCTGCCTACGCCGCCAGCTCGGTCGCGGGGTCGAAGATCATCCCGACGAGCATGGCTGCCTTTCGCGTTGCCCTCGTCGGCTTCACCCTACCTTTTATGTTTGTCTTCCGACCGGAGCTGTTGCTTCTCGCTCCGGACGGCGAATCGCTTTCGATCGTTGCTGTGATTTACTCGACCACGATCGGCGTGCTCGGGATTATTGCATTTGCAGCCGGGCTCTCCGGCTACCTCTTGGGAAGGCTCAAAATTGGCTGGCGCGTAGCGCTGTTCGTTGCTGCTGCGCTGATGCTGTACCCCGGGGAGGCTTTCCTGTTTCCTCAAGACTGGCTCTTCACGGTGCACGATTTGGCTGGGGTCATTTTGCTCGCAGTCGTCGCGCTTCTGACGAGGAAGGCTGAATCGTCGCAAGAAGCAACCTAATGACATTCACCGGCTCAGAAACTCGGTAGATCCCTGTCAGCTTTTCACTGCTCGGTCGAGAGGTCCCCCGTCATCTCGAATATCTCTTTTGCATTGTCGACCGAGAAGCCTGGCGGTGGCAATCGAAAGCGCCCCTCGCGTTTCACTTCCCGCACCAGCCTGGCTCTAGCAATCCTCCACCGAGGACTCCCTTTTCCGGGACTTGCTTTGAGGGATCGCTCGACTTCGGCTCGCTCCACCGCGCGGTCGAGCATCGCCGCGAATTTTGCGGGATCGTAAGCAATTGAGTCGAACAGTTCCCAGACCATTGCCGATCCGGTGTTGCCGTATTCGACTTCGAGATCAGGACTGACCACCGAGCAACAGGTGAAGCCCTCGGACTCCTCTCCCCCGAGACGCTGATAAGCGACCCGCCACGCCTCCATCGCAGGCCAATCTAGCGGAAAATCGGCCGCACCCGGCTCCATTGAGATTTTCAAAGGGATGAAATTTTCCGCAATTTTGTGCTGCACTGTTTCGTCACCGAGGGCGACCGCCCTCATCAAGCGCCCGCCAGGTCAGCAGGGCGCTTCGGGCGGACCCGAGTCTTTTTGCAGATATAGGTAGACGAGGAGTGGCATATCCTCGGCCTGGGCTCGCGAAATAGCGCTATCGATATTGGATTCCCAGGCTATCTCGTCCCAAGGGAGCTTACCCGTTTCCTCAATCGCGATCACTTCTTTGACCTTCGCAATCGCCTCCTTTTGATCCCAATCGGGTCGTTCATTACCAGATGCCAAATTGCAGGAAAGACTGACCAGCAGGGCCAGGACGGCCATGATTCGAACGATGTCGCGGAGAACGAAGGATCGGATACTCATCACAGATCGAAGACGGGGAGTTTCAAACACCGGTTACAGCTCGGCGAGATTCGGCTCGTCCCGATTTCGAAAGAAACCCTAAAGTTCCGCTTCACCAAGCCGTTACAGGGGCAGTCTTTTGCACTGAAGGACGGGCAGCTGGGACTTTTGGTTTTTACCTCTCTGAGAACTCGACCCGTAAACGCGCTCCAGAGGCCTTTTCCCTCCAAGTTGAATTCCTGATCCAGCCGCTTAAACTGCACCGTTCTCGCACACCCATGCCATCGCCTGTTGTTCACTCTCTGACCCGCCGCAATGCTCTTGCAGTCGTCGGTGGCCTGGGCGCAGCTGCTCTATTCACACAGTGCACGACAGTTTCGACCAGCCTCACCAAAACCTCTGGCTCATCTCCGCTGAGAAAACCTCGGCTGCCCTGGTCCACTGTTTTCGTGGGAGCTTCAAAGTTCGACGCACTTTGCCAACAAGCGAAAAGAGAAAACTGGGCTTCTTTACCCATAGGAAAACGCACCGCGACAGTCGGAAAGGCACTCTGCGGCACTCCCTACGTCAACTACACGCTTGAGATTGATGATCGAATCGAGTCGCCTTCGGTCAATTTCGATGGGCTCGATTGCTGGACTTTTTACGAGGCATCTCTGGCGATGGCTCGCATGGTCAAGAACACGACCTCACTTTGGTCCCGCGAGGCGCTGCTCCACTACATCGAGCTGGAGCGTTACCGGAACGGACACTGCGATGGCACCTACGTCAGCCGCATGCACCATTTGGAGGAGGTCTTTGCCGACAATGAGCGACGGGGGCTGGGCCTTAATGTGACAGCTTCCCTCGGTGGCGTCCCCGTTCGCCGCCAAGTCCGATACATGTCCACCAGCACGGCTGTTCGTAACTCACGCTACCTGCGCAACAACCCGTCTATGGTTCCGCAAATGGCGAAAGTGGAAAGCTACATTTCAACTTTGCCGATCACCTACATTCCAAAATCTCGAGTCGCAGGCATCGAACACAAATTGCAGGATGGCGACGTTCTTGCAATCCTCTCCAACTGGCATTCCAGCTACACCTCGCACGTCGGACTGGCAAAACGAGACGGCTCCACCTGTCGATTCATGCACGCGACCTCTTCGCGGAGCAAGGGGCGCCAATGCATCGTCGATTCGAGGATTTCACGCTATCTGCGTGAAAAAAGCAGCAACATGGGTCTAATCGTATTCAGGCCGGGAGAGGCTCCTCTGATTGGGTAACTTCCGATCGTTGATTGCCCGAACTGCTGCATCGCTCATCTACCGGGTGCACGCCCTTTCGGCCTAATTTCTTGTAATTTCCGTATTTTTCGGTAATTTCAAGATATGCGAATCGATTTGCCCCAATCGGCCCTCACGTTGCTGAGCCGACCGATCGATATTTCGATGTTGGTTTATGCGCGGATCGTGTTTGGGCTGATTATGATTTGGGAGGCCTGGCGCTACCACGCGCACGATCGCATTTTCCGTTACTGGATCGAGCCGGAGTTCAATTTCCCCTACCCCGGATTCTCCTGGCTGAGCCCTCTCCCCGGGGATGGCATGTATTACCTCTTTATCGCTTTTGCGATTCTGTCTCTTTGCATCGTCCTCGGCCTCTTCTATCGGGTCGCCTCGACTCTGTTCGCGATCGCTTTCACCTACATGTTCCTATTGGAGCAGGGACGCTATCTGAATCACTTCTATCTCATCGTCCTGCTGAGCTGGATCATGGCCTTCCTGCCAGCGAACCGTGTATTCTCTCTCGACAGCCTACTTGGCATCTCAAAAAAGTCCGATCACTGTCCCGCCTGGAGCCTTTGGATTCTCAGATTTCAACTGGCCGTCGTTTACTTCTACGGTGGGCTCGCCAAGCTCAACAGCGACTGGCTTGCAGGAGAGCCGCTGCGAGACTGGCTCGGCGGTCGGACTCACAAGCCAGTGATCGGTCCCTACCTCGACTCAGAGCCAGTCATTATGACGATGGCGTGGGGAGGGATGCTGTTCGATCTATTGATTCCCTTCCTGCTTTTCTGGAAACCGACCCGCATCCCGGCGTTTCTGCTCGCTGTCGGGTTTCATCTCAGTAACGCTTTTGTCTGGAACATCGGGATCTTCCCCTGGCTCGCTATCGGCCTGACCGTGATCTTCTTTTCACCGGACCTTCCGCGAAAGCTTCTGCGACTCCCGAAAGCGGCTTTGGAGGAGAAGCTCATCCCCAGTAGCGCTGCCACCTATGCCATCCTCGTTCTGTTTTGCCTTTCGCAACTGATTGTCCCTCTTCGCCACTGGGTCATCCCCGGCCAAGTGGTCTGGACCGAGCAGGGCCACCGATTTTCCTGGCGAATGAAGCTGAGGAGTCGCGACGGGCGGACCGATTTCTACGCGATCGATCTGAAGAATGGTGATGTCTACAAAATCGACCCCTACGATTATCTGGAGGGATGGCAGATCGATGAAGTCGACACCAATCCTGACATGATATTGACCTTCGCCGGCATCCTCAAGGCAGACTTTCTCGCGAAACGGAATTGCAACGTCTCAATCCATGCTCACTCTCGGATCTCGGTGAATGGCCGTCCCAGGCAGCCCTACTTCAGCTTTGGTCTCGATCTCTCAGAGATCAGCTCATTCGAGCTTCGACACCGCTGGATGAATCAATTCGATTCGAGCCGACCAACCGGAGAGATCGCAGCTAATTAGATTGACGTGCGAGCTCATTAGGGAGTGAATCCTCGGGCTGTGAAAGCCTTCTGCAAATCCATCTGTCCCCTGCTTTTTTCTTTTCTCTTTCTTCCGCCAGTCTTTGCGGAAACCCCATCCCCGATCCGACTGGATCCCTCTCTCGCCCCTAATGGGGAACCGTGGATCCGCATGGCTGATCCCGCAGGAATACTGAATGTTGAAAACGGAATCACCGATGCAGAAGGCGCCGAGTTCGATCCTTTCGGCAGATTACTCATCACCTGTTCGAAAGCGGACGGCCGCCATCCCAGTTTGAAGCACGGTAAAAGCGCTCACCTCACGCTCTGGGAGATTGCCACCGGAGCACAGATCTGGGACCGTCTCCGATCCCGAGGGCCGGACGAAAATGGCGACGGCTTACCTGACGATCAGCCCAACAACCGGGAGGATGAAATCGAAATTGCGATCTGGAGCCCAGACGGACGGTTCGTCGCAGCTGGTGCAGAAGATGATGCGATCGAGATCTGGCGAGTCCGCGCTGATGACCAAGGGCCCGATGAATGGCTTACTGAGCCAGAACTGGTCAAGACTCTCACGACTGGCGATGGAGATCAGGAAACCGACGATGCCGGGATTGACTGCCTGACGTGGTCTCACGACGGCCGATTCATCCTCGCAGGCACCGAAGAAGGTGGGCGCATCGAAGTTTATCTGGTCACTGGCGCACCCGAAGGTTGGCGACGAATTCACAAAGCCCGGCACGGCGGTCGCCCCGGATGGGCAGTCAACTCGCTCGATATGACTGAAGACGATCGCTACGTCGGAGCTGCCGGGACTGATACGAAGGGAAGCTTCTGGCGATTTGAAGTAGCCGAAGGAAAAGATGGCGAAGTGAAATCTGTCTCACTTTCAAAAATCGCGACCCTGCCCAGCAAAAACGGGAAACCCATCGACGGGTCCGGTCGCGAAGCGCGCTTCGAACCTGACGGGGATCGCCATCTCATCCTCACATTCGAGCGCACCGGGCTAGTGCAAGTCTATGATGTCGCTGCTCTTATTGCCTGGGATGGTCCCGCCAGTGAAGGTCCTGACCCGGTCATAATTTACACCAATGGGGAACGGATCAAAGACGGCAACGAGATCGAGCCAGCTGTCTACACTCCTGACGGTCGATTCCTGATCCATGATGGAGACACTCGAGTCAATGGCAGCACCGAGGGGATCTTCCCTGGATTCATCAGAGTCGTCGACACCACCGAGCTCGGACCCGACCTGCCGATGCCCGACCCGATCGTGGTAGTGCGTGCCCTGGCGACGGAGTTTCTCGACGTCAGTATGGATGGCACCCTGCTTGCAAGCGGGCACGG
>JBCCBR010000228.1:0-6191 GCA_039033935.1 Verrucomicrobiota bacterium | reverse complement strand
CGGGCCAAAAGAGCGGACTGTTTCGACGTGGCGATGTGGGTTGGCTGCGACGGCCGTAGCGCCAAAGATCTCGGGGGCCGATTCGTTTTTGTCAACCAATCTCTGCTCAGGGCCCTCGGCATCAAGGACATCGACCAGTTACTGGGACACGACGACTTTGATTTATTCGATCCAAAACTCGCCGAGCAATATCAGGCAGAAGATCGGCTCGTCATCACCACCGGCAGTCCAATCACCAATCAAGTCTGGCTCGTGCCGCATCCTGACGGCACTCTCCACTGGTATCTCTCCAGCAAAAGTCCGCTGCGGGATCCGAAGGGTGAAGTGATTGGGGTCGCTGGCATCATGCGTGATTTCGATCACGCCGGCGAACTTGTCGGGCCCTATCGCGAGCTCTCCCCGGCAATCACCTACGCGCAAAATCACTACTGCGAAGCCGTCAGCATCTCAGATCTGGCCAAAGAGACCCGTCTCTCGGTCAGCACCCTGGAGCGTCGATTCAAAAGCCTCTTCAAGATTTCGCCTTCTACCTACTTGATTCGTCTACGTCTTCACCGAGCCCGCCGTCTCCTCTCCGAAACAACTGACCCAATCAGCGAGATCGCGACCGAATGCGGCTTTTACGATCAGAGCCATTTCACAAAAATCTTCCGCCGCGAAGTCGGAATGACACCGAAGCGCTTTCGCAATGGAGATCGCTGAGAGGCAATGCGTGATCACGGGATCTATTTGTGAAAGCCAAAGTCTATAGATTATGATGAAATCATACAGATGGCTCACAACCAGTCAGATCTCGCCTATTCCCACCTCAGGGCAAAAATCGCACGCCGCGAGCTGCCCTCTGGGGCCAAGGTGCGATACGGCCCTCTCGGGAAAGAGATCGGGATGAGCGCGACTCCGATTCGTGAAGCGATCGGGCGGCTCGCCATTGAAGGCCTCGTCGAATTGGTGCCACAGGTCGGCGCCATCGTAAAAACGCCCACTCGCGAAGACGCTCTCGAGGTCTTCGAAATGCGCGAAGCGATCGAGCCTTTTGCCGCCTCGAAGGCCTGTGAATTGATCAGCGTCGCCCAGTTGCGAGAGCTTGAAGCCAACATTGAAACGATGTCGCGGATTGCGAGGCGGAAGCGACTCAGCCGAAGCGGGATGGATGAATTTGATCAAGCCGATCTCCGATTTCACCTCACCATTCTCGAAGCCGCCGCGAATGAAAGGATGCTCAAAGCGGTCAGCGACTACCACCTGCTTTCCTCCATCATCGGCACCGATCGACACAGTTACTCGGCCGACATCCTCGAGCTCACGATCGAGGACCACGAGTTGATTTACACTCACCTTAACCAGCGAAGCGCTGCCGAAGTTCGCGAAGCCATGCTATCGCACATCCGTAACAGTCGGCAGATAACCCTGACACTTTTCAAAAGACTATGAAACTCCCTCTTCCATGCATCGCTGCAGCCAGTTGCCTACCATTTATTGCCAGCGCGATCGATGAAAGCAAGTGGAAGCTACAGGCCTTAAAATACAACAATCCGGGTCTCGTCGTGGACCTCGGAGTCGGTCTTTGGGCCTGGCCTTTGCCGCTCGACTACGATGACGATGGTGATCTCGATCTACTTGTCTCCTGCGACGACAAGCCGAGCAATGGCTTCTACTTTTTCGAAAATCCCGGAACTGAACCGGGTGAAAAATTCCCGGTCTTCAAACCCGGAGTCTGGCTCGGGCCAACCAAGCGCAACGCCCAGATCAGCTACGTCGATGGAGAGCCTCGGCTGCTGCTCGAGAAATGGGAGCTACCCAATTTCAAAGACGGTGACTTCGAGACTCAGGAGCAGATCTACCCGACCATCCATGTCCATGGCGGTCGCCAGACTCGCGCCCGCATGTTCCGATATGCAGACTGGGAAGGCGATGGCGATCAGGACCTCGTCGTCGGGGTCGGTGATTGGGGCGACTATGTTTGGGATCACGCTTACGATGCCAATGGCAATTGGAGAAACGGTCCTCTACATGGCTGGATTTACCTGGTCGAGCGCGAAGACGGAAAGTGGAAGAAACCCGTCAAAATAAAGGCCAACGGGGCATCGATCGATGTCTACGGCTGGCCGTCTCCGAATCTGCGCGATTTCGACGATGACGGTGATCTCGATCTACTCTGTGGTGAGTTTCTGGACGGTTTTACCTACTTCGAAAATATCGGAACACGCAGTGCGCCGGTCTACGCAACCGGGAAAAAGCTCACCGGCAGCGATGGCAATCCTCTCGTGATGCACTTGCAGATGATCACGCCTACAGCGATCGACTGGGACAACGACGGCGACGAAGATCTCATCGTCGGGGACGAAGATGGGCGTGTCGCTTTGGTTGAAAATGTTACTCCGGACGAAGCCAGCACACCCGTTTTTCACCAGCCGGTCTACTTTCAGCAAGAGGCTGATACTCTGAAATTCGGAGCTCTCGTGACGCCTTTCGCGCACGATTGGGATGGTGACGGAGACGAAGATCTCGTCTGTGGGAATACCGCCGGAAACATCGCTGTCTTCACCAATCTGGATGGAGTGGGCCAGCAGTGGAGCGCTCCCGAATTGGTCGAAGCAGACGGCGAGGTCTACCGGCAGCTCGCCGGACCCGATGGGTCGATTCAGGGTCCTGCCGAGGCGAAATGGGGCTACACCACCCTTTCGGTCGCCGACTGGGACGCCGATGGCAGAGACGATCTCATCGTCAACGGGATCTGGCCAAAGCTGCAACTCCTGCGACGAACCGAAGCGGGCTCGTTCACCGAGCAATCGCTCCCCTTTTGGACCGAAGAAAGCGCCCCCGATTTTTATTGGTGGAATCGGCTCGCTCAAAACCTCCAGACCCAATGGCGCACGACTCCGCTGGCGACGGACTTCGACGAAGACGGTCAGCTCGATCTTGTGATCCTCGATCAGGAGGGTTACCTCACCTGTCAGAGCCGCGCTCGCGAGGAGACTCGCATCTTTATCGATGAAGATAATCAACCGATCCGACTCGCCACTCGCACTGCAGGACGCAGTGGTCGCTTCAAACTCGCAGTGGTCGATTGGGATCAAGACGGACGCACCGATCTGCTGGTGAATAGCGAGAACGCGACCTGGTATCGCAATTGCGAAGATCGAGAGGGTCGCATCGTCCTCAAGCGCGTCGGGAACCTGACCGATCGGAATGTATCGGGACACACCAGCAGCCCGACCGTTGCCGATTTTGATGGGAACGGAACTCCCGATCTCATCGTCGGGTCTGAGAATGGGCGGATCTATCACATCGCCCACGAGGACTGTATTCAGTTCTCAGAAAGCGAAACCACCGCACGAGCCCCCGCGGTGAAGTCCGAACAACGCTTTCCCGGACTCGTCAGCGAAGGCTTTATCTTTGGCGAGTTGCCAACCAAGGAATGTCACGCCTCGACTCTTGCCGAAACCACGCGTGGACTAGTCGCAGCCTGGTTTGGGGGAACTAAGGAAAGGAATCCCGACGTCGAAATCTGGACAAGCTATGATGACGGCGCGGGATGGAGCAAACCCAAGGCGGTTGCGAACGGAGTGCAACACAGCGAGCTACGCTACCCGACCTGGAACCCCGTGCTCTACCAGCCCCGCGACGACGAGTCGACGCTCTACCTCTTTTTCAAAGTCGGACCTCACCCCCGTGAATGGTGGGGTGAAATGATGGTCAGCTACGATCGCGGTCGCTCATTCCGTGACCGCCGACGACTTCCCGAGGGGATCGACGGACCTGTCCGAGGAAAAGCCTACCAACTCACCGATGGCACGACCCTTTTCCCCGGCAGCACCGAGATGAATGAAGACTGGCGATTCCACATGGAGAGAGTCACTCGACTGTCCCCGGATCTTGAAAAAACTCGATTCAACAGGGTTGAGTCCAAGACCCAACCCTATCAAGTCATTCAACCAACCCTGTTAAGTCATCCCGATGGAACGCTCCAGGCACTCCTGCGGTCGCAACACAAACGTGTCGTGCAAAGTTTTTCAAAAGACGGCGGAGTCACTTGGAGCGAGCTGGAACTAACCGATCTACCGAATAACAATGCCGGGATCGAAGCGCTGACGCTTCACGACGGCCGTCATCTCCTGGTCTACAACCACATTGAGGGCGATCGCGATCGAGGTTGGGGGAAACGCAATCAAATCCATCTCGCGATCAGTATTGACGGACAATCCTGGCAAGCTGCTGCCGTTCTCGAAAAGGCCGAGCAGGGAGAATTTTCCTACCCTGCCATGATCCAAACCTCTGATGGCAAAGTCCATATCAGCTACACCTGGAACCGCAAAAAGATACGCCACCTTGTGATTTTACCGGAAGATCTCAAGACGAAGCCGCTTTCCAGCTTTGATTCGTGAATCCTTTTCGAGGACCCGTTATCTCCTCTAGCTGAACCCCCTTTTCCCGCATGCGCTTGTTTCTGCTCCTGGTATTTCTGCTAGTCAATCTGGTCGGGGCGTCGGATCGTCCTAATATTCTGTTCATTATTGCCGACGATCTCAATTGCCGGATTGGTCCTTACGGCGATACCCAAGCGATCACGCCCAATCTTGATCGGCTCGCCGAGCTCGGCGTCGTGTTCGAAGAAGCCCACTGCCAGCAGGCCGTTTGCAATCCTTCGAGAGCTTCCCTCTTTACCGGGCACTACCCGCTGACTACCGGGGTCGATGACCTCCGCACCCATTTTCGAGAAGCCTTGCCAGACGTAGTCACGCTGCCGCAGGCGCTTCGTGAAGCGGGCTACTTCACTCAAGGAGTCGGGAAGGTTTATCACAACATGGGCCCGACCACGGATCCGATTTCGTGGTCTCATGAAAGCTACCTCCCGCAAGGCACGCATGCTGCCGACACTGTTTTTGCGCAACTCCCTCGACCTGCGGGCACCTCAATCAAAAAGGCCCCGGCGACCGAATCCCTGCCCGTGCCGGATACCGCCTACCGAGATGGTCGAATCACTGAATACGCACTCAACAAAGTTGCTCAGCTCTCGACTCAAGAGAAACCCTTCTTTCTTGCGGCTGGGTATTGGCGACCTCACCTCCCCTTTGTAGCTCCAAAGCGGGACTGGGACCTCTACGATCCAGCTAAGCTTGTCCTACCCCAGGTAGCCCGACCCGAGAGAGCTGACCTATCTCTTCCCGTGCGCCGCGAAGTCGATGGGTATGGCGATGGATCCGATCCCGATCCTCGACATCTACTCCATGGTTACTATGCCTCGATCTCATTTCTGGATCGCCAGGTCGGCGCACTGCTGGAAGCTTTGACGACTCACGAGCTGCTGGATGAGACAATCATCGTTTTCACCAGCGATCACGGCCTCCATGTCGGTGAGCGGGACCACTGGGGAAAGGCTTCCAACTTTGATATCGATACCAGGGTCCCACTACTTATCTCTTCACCTGCCCATCGAGATCGAGGCGGGACGCGGCATCGCTCCCCTGTTGAGCTCGTCGATTTGTATCCCACGCTCTTGTCCCTTACCGAGGTTGGCACGCAAGAAGAACTCTCCGGAGCATCGCTGGTCCCACTGCTCAAAAACCCTGACACGGTGACTTCGCGTGCCGCATTTTCGCTACACCAGCGACCATTCTATGGTCCCACCGCGACCCATCTCGGCCTCACCCTTCGGACATCCGACTACCGCTACACGTGGTGGAAACCCCTCCGCAGCGAGATCTCCTCTTATGCAGAGCTTTACGATCTTCGCACGCAGCCCCACGAAACGGAAAACCTCGCTCAGGCTCGGCCTGAACTGGCTGAGGAGCTTCACCAACGACTTCTCGATCACCCCGGCACCAAACCATGATTTTTCGCCAGGTGATTTGTTGTTTGTTTCTCTCCACCGTGCTCTCCGCCGGGGAGAAACCAAACATCCTCTTGATCCTCGCTGACGACCTCGGCTGGTCTGATCTGGGCTGTTACGGAAGCGATTGGCTCGAGACCCCCAACCTGGACCAGCTTGCCGGGGATGGAGTTCGTTTCACGAACGCCTACGCAGCCGCTCCGATTTGTTCAGCTTCGCGCGCCTCGATTCTCACCGGGAGAACCACCGCCCGGAATCATTTCGAATTTGTCACCAAAAACGCTCCTGGACGGCAGGACTTCGGAGCCACTCTCGAAACACCACCACTGACACTCAATCTTGACCACGAATTAATCACTAT
>JBCCBR010000227.1:0-6245 GCA_039033935.1 Verrucomicrobiota bacterium | reverse complement strand
CGGCAGCCTTGCCTCAACCCACGGTGGATCTCGATTTTAAATTTCGCACTGGAATCCCGCAGACAACTCGGATCGAGGTGGGTCGAGAGGTCTATCTTCCAGCCGAGTATCAGGCCCCTACCATCATTGTTGGTCCCAACGGCATCCCCTCAGGTGTGGTGCCGGCAACGCCGTCTCGGTTTGTGAAACGAAATATTGGCACCACGAGCGAGACAACTTCGACAGTCAATCCAGATGGTTCGATCACACTGGATATCAACCAGGAGCACACGGAGTTCGAAGGGTTCATCAACTATGGTTCGGCAATCCTCCCGGCTGGTAATGTTGGCTTTGTGCCAGTCAACGGGCAGGTCACCAATCCCACTTTTTTTAACCCCTTTATCAATACGGGAGACATTCTTATGCCAATTATTTCGACTACCCGCATTTCGACTTCGGTGGTGATCCGCCCTCGAGTCAGCAAAGGGGTTGTCACGGTCGACATGATGCCTCGTCTCACGGTTGCATCTCCGGAGGAAGGTGCCGAAGACCTTACCGTTGATCTGCGGGAGATTGTCGAGCAGGTCGAGATTCCGCAGGGAGGCGTCGGTCGCGTTTACGGTTTCACCCGGGCCGGAGAGGATTTTAATCGGCAGTTTTTCGGTGCAAAGGATCCGACGCAGGGTCGGGTCGCGATCGAGGCATCTGCAACGGTGACTGCGCCAGCTGCTATTCCGAAGGGTCCAGATTCGAGCGCTCCTGTAGGGGACCTCGAAGAGCCCAACTGACCGATCCGACTCGCGAGAACCGCCTCTCGCTTCGTTCTGAAAAATTCTTGAGGGCTGTGGCTACCAAGAATTTCACGCCTCGTGAGAGACGTTTTCTGCGGCGCTGGATTCGGAGATCAGTTTCTTGAGGTGCCCGTTTAAATCAATCATCCCTTCCGCTCGGGCGATTTGGCTTCCGTGCTGAGAGGAGGTCTAGAAGCGGGCTGTGGAAAGATGCCGCCTCCTCAGCAGTTTTTTCGGGGTCCCCGACTTCGAGATCCCACCGATCGTTGCAACCCGTGCAGCGGTAAGCGACATAGTCTCCGACCCGCCAGCCTTTTTCCGGCTGGTAGCTGAGGAGTCTTGCGGGTTGACCGCAGTCGACGCAGGTGATGGTCTCTGGCACATCCATTTAACAACAAACTCGCATACTTTTGAATTTGAGCCAAACCGAGGCAGAGCAGACACCTCCTATAATTGTGTTGGTCGAGACGCAGTTGGCTGAGAATATTGGGATGGCGGCCCGGGCAATGCTGAACTGCGGGTTTTCCAAGCTCCGACTCGTTTCACCACGGATGGCATGGCCAAACCAAGCCGCAGAGGCGACCGCTGCGGATGCCGATGAGGTCCTCGAAAATGCCGAGATCTTTTCGGATCTCGACGAAGCGATCGCAGACTGCGAGGCAGTGGTAGCAGTCACCGCGAGAGAACGCTCTCTCGGCACGCCGTTCGGCGACCCTGATGAAGTTTACCGCCTGATCCGCGAGAGAGTTTCTAAAAGTGGGCGCGTTGCCTTGTTATTCGGCCCGGAAGCTTCCGGATTAACCAACGAGGCAATTGCTCGAGCCGAAATGGTCCTAACGCTATCAACAAATCCACAGTTCCCTTCATTGAACCTGGCCCAGGCGGTCCTGCTCTGTTGCTGGGAATGGGCGCGTGAAGACGACTCGGAGAAACCAATGTCAGCAAGCAGCTCCGAGAGGGCTCGCCAGAGAGAAGTGGACTCATTGCTAAGTCGGTTGGTTGAGCAACTGGAGCTTCGTCAATTCTTCCTCACCGAATCGCAGAAACCAAGCGCGATGCGCCAGTTGCGGAGCGCCCTCTCGCGCTCTCAACTGACCAGGACCGAGGTGAATCTCTGGCACGGCGTGCTCACCGCCCTGTTGCGACGAGAGGGCGCTTTTGGTGACAGTAAAGAAGGGGATTGAAGGAGCCCTGGATCTATTGGGTCAATCCGTCCGGGATAGCCTGCCACTTTTCCAGCTCGATCCTGAATTCGGCGAGAGTGAGGCGGGCTTCGTCGGGCAGTGCTTCGAGATTGAGTGGGGAAGTTTCTTCGGGGTCCTCTACGACATCGAAGAAGCGACCATCTCCGTAGAGCTTGAAGCGCTGATCGCGCACGAATTCGGTAAATGCTGGGCTGGACTCGGACTCATGAGAACCTCCCGCGGGTACTTTGTTCGCCGAGTAGAAGATGTAGACCGAAGACTTTTCTCGATCGTTGGGGATGGCCTCCAGCTCCGCCGCGAAGCTGACTCCGTCGGTGGGTCTCCTCTCCGCATCCGGGATCTCGGCGAGGTCCCAGATCGTCGGGCAAAGATCTGCAAAATCGATCAATTCATCTGAGACACGTCCAGGGTCGGCGACTCCTTCTCGCCAGGCAACAAATGGCACATGGTGGCCTCGATTGATGGTTTTGCTTTTGCCGCCGCGAACAACCTCCCCGGATCTCATCGTGGTTGTGATTCCCTGGTCAGTCCCGTTGTCGCCAGTAAACATCAGCCAGGTGTCCTCGCCCAGGTTGAGTCGATCCAGCGTCTGCCGCAGCTCTCCGACGATGTGGTCGGTGTAGCCCACCATATCGGCGAAGAATTTCTGCTTTTGTCCGCCGGAACTGAGCCGAGCCTCTTTCTCGGCCCATTCTTCGCTGAGCGGAGTCGGGTAGAAGGGAGAGTGGGTCAAAATCATCGGGAAGTAGAGGAAGAAAGGGCGATCGCTTTGGCTCCACTCCTCGATCCGCTCGATCGCCCATTCGAGGCATAGCTCGGGACCATACTCATCCATCAGCGGGCCAAGCTGATCGCCGTCGGTGTTCAAGACAGGATTGGCGTAGCGAGCATCAATTCGTTTATCGAGACCAGTTTCGGCTGGCGTCAGTCGTCCAGAGTCGGCGAGCTGCCAGAGACGCCAGGTCTCGAATCCGAAGTGTCGCGGTCGAGTCAAGGGTTCCAGTTCCGAGTCGATCGTTCGACCGTTGAGTTGCCATTTGCCAACGATCCCGGTGTGATAACCGAGCGTTGCGAGATCCTGAGCAAAAGTTTGGGCCTGGACGTCGAGGTAACCGAAATGTCGGTAATTCCGCCGATTGCTGAGACCGGTCATGATCTTGACTCGCGAAGGGGTGCAGAGAGGCTGGGCATAGGCGTGGAGGAACCGCACCCCATCCTGTGCCAGCTGGTCGAGATGCGGAGTCTCAGTGGATGCCGAGCCGGAGATACTGAGAGCCTCTTGGCCAAGATCATCGGCCATCAGCAAGACGATATTTTTCGGAGCACCTTGAAGGGTGAGAAGAGGGAAAAGCAGAAGTCCGATGAGAGAGAGCGCGCGCATCGGCCCAGTATGTCATCACCGCTTGATCTGGTAAGAAAAAATGTTCTCCTCCGCGATGGCGCGAGTTCGCCGCATTTTGCTTCAATCAGGCTGAAGTTCTGGCCTTACACTTGCCCCTTCCGCGGGGTGTTCGCTCTCTCTGCTTTATTTCTGATACATGAAATCGGCTGTCATTATTTCGCTCGTGGTTTTCGGCGTGTCTCTCTTTGGCGAAGACCATCTCGAGAGACCGAATATGGTCTTCATGTTCGCCGATGACCTCGGCTTTGCTGATCTTGGTTGCTATGGGCATCCCTATGCACGGACTCCGCACCTCGACGGCCTTGCTAACGAGGGAACGCGCTTCACTCGATGCTACGTGACGGGTGTGACCTGCAACCCGAGCCGGACTGGGTTGATGACTGGGCTCTTTCCGGCACGATTTGAAAACTACTCAGCCGACTTTGGCTTCGGTGATCGCGTTGCGGTGACCGAGATTCTCTCCCAAGCCGGCTACCGGACCGGGCATTTTGGAAAGTGGCATATCGGCCCCGTCTCTGAACACGGCACCTACGGAATCGACCAAGTTGAGATCATAGGGAAATCAAAAGGTAAAAATGCAGGACGTGATGACGACGTCTACTCAGCTGCGATCGAGTTTATTCGAGCGAATCAAGAGGGGCCTTTCTACGTCAACGTCTGGGGGCACAGCACCCACTTCCCGGTCGCGACGGCCCCCATTCTGGAAAACGAGTTCGCTGATGTCTCGGTCGATCGTTCCGATTTTTCTGCGACGATGCAGCCCAAATTCGACGAATGTCTTGAGATCGGGGGCGACCTCGATGTTTCGATGAGGCAATATCTCGGGGATGTTTATTCAATCGATCAGAATGTCGGTCGCCTCCTCAAGGTCCTGGAGGAGCTGGGACTGGTCGAAAACACCATCGTCATTTTTTCGAGTGATCACGGGCCTGCCCCGGTGACCACCTCGAAGGGAGCCCGGGAGTTCTCCCAGAATATGCTCGGATATGCCGGTCCATTCAGGGGAGGCAAGCACACCCAGTATGAAGGCGGAACGCGCGTCCCCTTCATTATTCGATGGCCGGGAGAAGTCGAGGCGGGGAGGGTCGACGACACCAGCGTGATTTCGCTGATTGATTGGATGCCGACCCTCGCATCAATTGCCGGGGTGACGGGTCTCCCCAGCGATCTCGACGGTGAAGACGTTTCTGACATCTGGCGTGGAGTCCCGCGTCCGCGCGAAATGCCACTCTTCTGGAAGGCGAGTTCGAGTGCCAGTGCACCGGCAATGATTAGCGGTTCATGGAAGTTCCACGGCGTGGTCCGAAAGCGGCACTCGATCGCACTTTACAATTTGGATGCTGACCCGGCTGAGCAGGATAATGTCGCGGCTGACAACCCCGAAATCGTTTCAGAACTCAGTAGCCTGCTGGAGAGCTGGGTCTCAGCCCTACCCACCGAGTATTATAAATCGCCCGAGACGCGATAGAGCAGATCTGCTCACTGAGCGACCGCCAGCGGTTGGTCGATGCGACCATTGAGGTAGTCGCTGGCGATGTCCACTTTACCGTAGGGGATCTCGTATCGATCGCAGATCAGGTTGCTGCTGATGCGAGCCGACTCGTAGATTGTTGGCAATCCCGACCCAGGATGTGTTCCTCCGCCGACTAGATAGCAGTTCTCGAAGCCCTGGTAGCGGTTGTGAGGGCGAAGGTAGAGCATCTGACCGAGATGGTGGCTCAGATTAAAGGTCGCCCCCATGAAGACACCATCCTGCTGCCAGGTTTGCGGGGTGTAAATCTTCTCCTCAACGATGTGCTCGCGCAGATCTTTCATTGAGGTTTCCGCCTCGATCCGGTCGAGGATTTTGTCGCGATACTCTTGCTGGAACGAATTCCAATCCAAATTGTGGCGATTATTGATCGTTGGAACCAAAATATACAAGGCAGAGTGTCCCTCCGGAGCAACCGTTGGATCCGTGATGGAAGAGTTTCGGATGTAGACCGACATGTCGTCTGACACGGCCTTCTCTCCTTGGATATCCCGCACGTTTGCCGCGTAGTCGTCGGCAAAGAGGATGTGGTGATGAGGTTCCTCTTCGTAAAGCTTGTCGACTCCGAGGTAGAGCATGAAAGTCGAGCACGAGAATGCCTTCTTCCGCATGGTCGAATCCGGAATTGCGCTGCCGTTCAGCATTGTCGTCATGGCATGACCAAAGTCAGCGTTGACCACGACATCGTCGGCGGTGATCGTTTCTCCTGATTTGAGGCGAACTCCGGTCATGCGACGACCGGTGTGCAGGATTTCTTCAACTTCCGCACCCAGGCGAATTTCGCCGCCTTCTTCCTCAATCACCTTGGCCATGGCATGGGAGATCTGGCAGAGACCGCCCTGAGTGTGGTAGATGCCAAACTGGTATTCTGTAAATGCGAGGATAGAGAAGAGGGCCGGACATTTCCAAGGCGACATCCCGAGATACTTCGCCTGGAAGGTGAAGGCAAGCTGCAGTCGAGGATCGTCGAAATAGGACCCGAGGACGTCGATCACCGACTTCCCCGGCATGATGTATTTAGCTGCCTTTAGGAGCCTCGGGGAAAGATAGGAGGAAATTTTGCCGTAGGGACGCTGTAGCACCGGATAGATTTCCCGCAACTTGGTGCTGTGGTCGTCCATAAACCGGCGATAGCCTTCGCTGCTGCCTGGGAATGCTTTTTCCAGTGCAGCGGACATTTTATCCCTGTCCGTATAGGTCTGGAGCGAAGTCTCTCCCCAGCTCAACTTCGTCATCGGGTTGAGCTTGACGAAGTCGATGTAATCTTCGGCGGTGCGACCACATTCGCGAAACATTTCATCCAGAACAAACTTCTGGTGAAGAAAGGTCGGACCCGT